>PMIZ01000309.1 GCA_003157225.1 Actinomycetota bacterium
GCGGCGAGCACGGCGGCGAGCCCACGAGCGTGAAGTTCTGTCACCGTGTGGGACTAAACTATGTGAGTTGCAGTCCCTACCGCGTCCCCTTGGCCCGGTTGGCAGCCGCTCAGGCGGTGCTGGAAGAGAAGGCGGCAAACAAGGACGGCGACTGAAGTAACTCGGAGGCGCTAGGGGGCTGCTGAACAACGAAGCCACGGNNCAGCGTCATTGTTCAGCAGCCTGCAAGAGGCGGCGCGGGGTCTCGGCTCCCCGCCGCGCAACAATCGAGACTGCGCCGCGGGAGCAGTTTTCGGAAGCCCGCGGGGCGGGGTGAGGCCATGAAGCACGAGTGGGCGGGATCGGTGCGGTTGGCAACCGACCTCTACGAGGCGGGCCTCTCCCGATGGGCGCAACGGTCGGCGAATTCGCGGGGCCGCGAGCGCCCGGAGGAGCCCTGCTCGCTCCGCACGCCCTACCAGCGCGATCGGGACCGCATTGTACACAGCAAGTCCTTCCGGCGGCTGAAGCACAAGACTCAGGTGTTCATCGCCCCTGAGGGCGACCACTATCGCACGCGGCTGACCCACACGCTCGAGGTGTCGGGCATCGCCCGCACCATGGCCAGGGCACTACGGCTGAACGAGGATCTGGCCGAGGCGATCGCGCTGGGGCACGACCTCGGACATACGCCCTTCGGGCACGCGGGCGAGGGCGTCATGGACGATGTGCTGCGTCGGCTGGGGAGCGACGGCTTCCAGCACAACGAGCAGAGCGCCCGGGTGGTCGAGGTTCTCGAGAACGACGGCTGTGGTCTCAATCTCACCTGGGAGGTGCGGGACGGCATCTTGCACCATTCGGGCGACGTCCGTCCGGCCACTCTCGAGGGCCACCTCGTGCACTTCGCCGACCGCATCGCCTATGTGAATCACGACATCGACGACGCCCTGCGGGCAGGCCTTATCACTGCGGCCGACCTGCCCCAGGCCCCTCTTGCTCTTCTGGGCGAGTCGGGAAGCGAGCGGATCGACGCGCTCGTCCACGACCTTGTCGACACCAGCTTCGACCAACCGGCGATAGCCCAGACACCGGCGATCGGCGGAGCACTGGCCGAACTTCGGTCGTACCTATTCGAGACGGTGTACCCTCGGGCGCTGAGTCAGGCGGGCGGAGAGCGAATCCGGCAGTTGCTCACCCAGCTCATGGAGCACTATCTCGCCCATCCCGAGGATCTACCGGCGTCGCCGGAATCGGCCGGCGGTGGGACCGGCCGGCAAGAGCTCATCCGTGCCGTCACCGACCATGTGGCCGGCATGACCGATCGCTACGCGCAACGCCTGTTCTCGGAACTGTTCATGCCCAGGTGCTGGGACAACCTGTGAGACTCAAAGACTCCAGTGTCCAGGCGATCATTTCGGCGGGCTCCATCGTCGACGTGATCTCCGGCTACACCAGCCTGCGCAAGCGCGGCGTCACCTACTCCGGGCTGTGCCCCTTCCATCAGGAGAAGACGCCCTCCTTCNNGTCCGTTTCGTGGAGCGCATGGAGAACCTCTCGTTCACTGAGGCCATCGAGCAACTGGGTGAGCGTTTTGGCGTGGCGGTGGAGTACGAGGAGGGGACGGGACCAGATCCGGGGCGCAGGGACCGCGAGACACGGTTGCTCCTGGCGCTCGATAGAGCCGGGATGTTCTATCAACGATTCCTTTGGGAAACAGACGGTGGCGGCGCGGCTCGGGAGTATCTGGAGAAGCGTGGGCTGGGCCGCGAAGTCAGCCAGGCTTTTCGCGTGGGTCTTTCACCCGGAGAATGGCGGGGTCTTCAGCGCCGGGCGGCCAAAGAGGGGTTCACCGACAGAGAGTTGGAAGAAGCGGGTCTGCTGGTGCGGCAAACGGGCAAGACGTATGATCGCTTCCGCGGGCGACTGATGTTCCCGTTGGTGGATCATCGAGGCAGGGTATTGGGCTTTGGGGGCAGGACCTTGTCGGACGAGACGCCCAAGTATCTCAACTCCCCCGAGGGGCCTCTCTACCAGAAGGGCCACCTCCTGTATGGGCTGTACCAGGCTAGGAAGGCTATTGCGGATGCCGACGAGGTCGTGGTGGTGGAGGGGTACACCGACGTGCTGGCTCTGGTGCAGGCCGGCGTGTGCAATGTGGTGGCCTCCATGGGGACGGCGCTAACGGATGCGCAGATCGCCCTGATGATGCGTTTCACGACCAACGTCACCTTCATGTTCGACGCGGACAGGGCAGGCACCGACGCGATGCTTCGCTCGGGCGAACTTGCCCGCAACCATTCGCTCCGCCCTATGCTTGCCGTGCTGCCCGGTGGACAAGATCCGGCCGATGTGGCGGTCACAGGAGGTCGAGAGGCGGTCGACCGCGTGTTGGCCGGCAAGATGTCTCTTCTCGGCTTCGAATTGCGCCAGGCGTTGGCGAAGGGAGATACCGTAACCTCTCAGGGTCGAATACGGCTCTTCGAAGAAGTCAGAACCATCATGAGCCGAGCCTCCTCGGCAAAAGAGCAGGAAGAAGAGATGCCTCTCGTCGCCGACCGGCTCCATCTCGACGAGAAGAGCATCAGGCAGCTTCTGGAGAACGGTCCGAGCAGGTCTCGCTCCGGCCGGAATAGCCGGTCTGGCGCGGTGCAGCCCACCTTGAGCCGCATGCTGTTGACGGCCAACGTGGAGCGTGATTTCCTCGTGGCCGCGGCATGCAATCCCCAACCGGCCGCCACTCTTCTCGAAGCGCTGACCCCGGAGCACTTCACCGACCCCAACAACCGGGAGGTCTTCGTCGGTCTTCGCGATGCCTTCGCCATCATGGGCGCCGCCGGCGACTCCTCCGCGGCGTTGGTTCAACTGGCGTCCAAGGCGCATGGCGATTCACCCGCCGGTCCCCTCTTCGTCCGGCTGGTAATGGAAGCCGACCAGGGCCGCTACTCGCCCGCGGTGCTGGATGAGCTCCATCTGCGGCTTCAGGAGCAGCATCTCGGCGATCAGATCCGCACCCTCCAGGCACAATTTGACCAAGGTGGCGACATAGGAGAGTTGGAGCGGCGTTTGCTTCACCTGCAGCGGCTGCTGCAAGGTGTTCACGGCAGCTTGATCAACCTCGATCCCGAAGAAGGGCCGGTCTGACATGGTGGACGGCGACAACGAGCTGACGGCTGAAGTGCTGGAGGGAGTCCTCGAGCAGGCGCGCGCCCGGGGTCCGCTGCCTCTTGACGAGGTGAACGCCATAGTTCACGAGGCCGACCTCTCGCCGGAGGAGACCGAGTTTGTCTACTCGCTACTGGTGGACCTGGGGGTCGAGGTCGTTGACGAGCAAGAGGACGAGATCGCGGACTTTGTCGATGAGGACGACTTCCTCGGCTCGCTGGACGTCACCATCGACAAGACCGTGGACGACCCGGTGCGCATGTACCTGCGTGAGATTGGGCACGTGCCGCTGCTCACGTCCGAGCAGGAGATCGAACTGGCCCGGCTGGTCGAGAAGAAGGACGTGGAGGCGAAGCGGCGCCTCACCGAGGCGAATCTTCGCCTGGTGGTCTCCATCGCCAAGCGCTACATGGGAAGGGGCCTGCTATTTCTCGATCTCATCCAAGAAGGCAATCTCGGGCTCATTCGGGCTGTGGAGAAGTTCGACTACCGGTTGGGCTACAAATTCTCCACCTACGCGACCTGGTGGATCCGGCAGGCCGTCACCAGGGCTATCGCCGACCAGGCCCGCACTATCAGGGTGCCCGTGCACGCAGTCGAGACGATCAACAAGCTCAACCGCGTCCGGCGCGAGTTGCTGCAGCAGGTTGGACGCGAACCGACGGTCGCCGAGATGGCGTCGGCGCTGGGCGTCTCACCCGGCAAAGTGAGAGAGATCCAGAAAGCCAACCAGGAGCCCGTGTCTCTGGAGACCCCGGTGGGAGACGATGATGAATCCGAGCTGGGCGACTTCATCGAGGACGAGGACGCCGAGCAGCCACTTGAGGTGGTCTTCCGCGAGATCCGGCGGGAGGAGTTGTTCAAGGTGCTCGACAGTCTGCCGGTTCGAGACCGCAAGGTCCTGGAACTCCGTTTCGGCCTCAAGGGCGAGCGCCCGCGGACGCTGGAAGAAGTTGGAGAGCGGTTCGGGGTCACTCGGGAACGCATCCGGCAGGTGGAGGCAAAGACGCTCAATCGGCTCAAGAACTTCCGGGATGCGCAGGCCCTGCGCGACACCGACTAACGAAGGAGGTTCAGGAACATTCTCGAAATCGAAGGGGCAAGCCTTGACCGCGGCGCAAGGTTTCGCTAGTGTGGCAACCGCGTGTCTGGCAGAGGACCGGGCTCGCATGCTTAAGAGAGGGGTGGGCTCGAGGACCGAGTCGCCCCAAAACAACGGAGGTCGTAGGGTTGGCTGAGGGGACTGTCAAGTGGTTTAGTCCCGAGAAGGGCTACGGATTCATTGAGCAGCCGGAGGGGGAGGATCTCTTCGTCCACTTCTCAGAGATCCAAGTCGAGGGTTTTCGCACACTCTCAGAGGGGCAGGCTGTTCGATTCGACGTGGTTCAGGGGCCGAAGGGCCTTCAGGCTGCGAATGTCTCGCCGGCCTAGCTAGAAGCACGAGCATCTGTTCCAGTCTCTAAAGCCCTGCCTCGGCAGGGCTTTTTTCGTTCTCGGCCGAGGCGTCATCATGAAACGACCTCCGAGACGCTAAAGTCACAGCGTGCCCGAGCCGATAAGGAGGGCGAGAGTTTCCCATTCAAAACTCTCCTTTCTCCTCTCGGGCGCCTGGCCAGGGCGCCCCTTTTTTCGGCTATAATCGCCCGCACCATGATCTCCCGGGAAGAAGTCGAACACGTCGCCAGGCTCTCTCGTCTTCACTTTGAGGAGGAGGAGCTTGAACGCCTCCAGTCCGAACTGGGGGCCATCATCGACTACGTGCGCCAACTGGCGGAGCTCGATCTTTCCGGCCTGGAGACCACTTCTCACGCGGTCGCGCTCAAGAACGTGCTGCGCACGGACGAGCCCCGGCCCGGGTTGAGTCACGACGACGCCGTGGTCAACGGGCCCGACATCGAACGGGGCCAGTTCGTCGTCCCGCGGATAGGCTAGCGCAGTGGTCACAGGCACGCGCAGCAGCGCGACCATCGACGTGACAGGCCTCACCGCCCACGACTGCCGCGAACTACTAGCCGCGGGTGGAGTTTCGGCCGTCGAACTGACGCAGGCTTACCTCGATCGCATCGCCGCCGTTGATGGCGCCGTGAAGGCCTATCTCGCCGTTGACGAGGCAGGAGCGCTGGCGACGGCAGCCGCGGTGGATGCCAAGCCCCGTGGCGAACGCCAGCCCTGGGAAGGCGTCCCCATCGCACTCAAGGACATCCTCTGCATCCGGGGCATGGAGACCACCTGCGGGTCGCGCATCCTCAAGGGATACATCCCGCCCTACGACGCCACCGTGATCTCCAAGTTGCGGCAGGCCGGGCTGGTCTTCCTCGGCAAGACGAACATGGACGAGTTCGCCATGGGCAGCTCCACCGAGAACTCGGCGTTCCAGATCACACATAACCCCTGGGACTTCGCGCGCGTGCCGGGCGGCTCCAGTGGCGGCTCCGCCGCCTGCGTCGCCGCCTCCGAGGCGCCTTGGGCCCTGGGCACGGATACCGGCGGTTCCATACGGCAGCCGGCCTCGCTGTGCGGAGTGGTGGGGCTGAAGCCGACATACGGGGCCGTGAGCCGCTATGGCCTGGTCGCCTTTGCCAGCTCGCTCGACCAGATCGGG
>PMIZ01000017.1 GCA_003157225.1 Actinomycetota bacterium
GGCCACGGTCGTCGGCACCCGCACTGCAGGGAGGCTGCTTGGAAGCGACTCGTTCGGTGTGGGCCATGGGTATCGCCTGGCCATCCCGGTGGTTGAATATCGGACCTGGAGGGACACGCGCCTGGAGGGGAAAAGGCGTTGAGCCACACGTCTCGGCGCCATTCGATCCCGAGGCACTGCGCAACGGTGTGGACGCTCAGTTGAATGCCGCGGCGGCCGTCCTGTCAGACAGAGAAAGCTACCGGATGGCGACGGGGTAGGTGCGCCAGTTGCCGTCAGGCCCATGGACTCCCAGCACGTACGAGCCGGGCGCGAGTCGGGACAGGTCAAAGGCCACGGAGATGCTCACGATATGGTCCGTGAACGCCGTCGCCGCGCTGTTCGACATGAGCGCGCGCAGTTCGCTGTCCATGAGCCGCACGTCGTACTTGCCCTCATCCGAACCAACCGGCAATGAGATTTCCAGGCGGATGGCCTGGCGGCTGAAGGTGGCGGCAACCGGTTTGCTCTGTGGCGGGTCTTGAACCTCATTGCGCGCTAGCGCGAAAGGCCGGAGGTCAACTCTGACAACCGCCGCGATTGTCGTCGGCGTCCGTGTGCCGTGGAGCCCGCCCGTCCAGATCGCCACGCCCGCAATCCCGGCTGCGGCCAGCGCCGAAACCAGCACAATCCGGTTGCGCCGGACAAGCCGCTTCCGGGCGTCGGCCATCTCGCGCCGGAAGCCAAGGAACTCCCGAAAGCACGGCGAACAATGCGTGATGTGCTCCCAGGCGGCATCTTGAACCGGCAGCCGGCGCGCCGCGACGTCCCGAACTACCTGCTCGCCCATACACCCCCGCCTCTCGGGGTTGGGGAAGTTGTTCAGGACCGACTGCTGCAGCAAGTCTTGGATTTCGTTCGAGATCTAGCGCGGCGCGATTACGACCAATTCCCACAAATCGAATACCTCGCCAACGACAGCCGCCTGTTAAGCTGCTGACTGTTGTTTCCCAGGGCCGCCTTCGAGTTTCTGATCCAGGGAGAGATCGTTCACCCGGACGGCGCCGCGCGCGCCGGCGGCCTATGCAACTCTCATCCCGAGAAAGCCGTGGCCTACCAGCAGGAGCACGGCGAGGCCGATCTCTATGTCTGGGACTGCCTGAGCTATCACGGCAAGGACATCTCGCAATTGCCGTATCGGGAGCGCCATGTCTATGCGGCCCGGCTCGTCGAGGAACTGCGGCCATACTCCGATCACATTCACCTGGCCGAAGAGATGCCGGCCAGTGGGGATCCGGCCGTGTTCTACGACTGTGTGGTCTCCGACCGGTGCGGCCTGCCCTTTTCGGAGGGCGTGGTGGTCAAGGACCTGAACGATCCGACGGGGTGCACGTTTTATAAGGTCAAGGCCGCGTGGATCATGACTGGGAGATTGCCGACGGCGGCATCATTGAGGGTGCTGGCAGGTATGCTGGATCCTGCGGTGCCATTCGGGTGCAGCATCCGGAGACGGGCGCGCAGCGAACTGGGCAGCCTTGCCGTATCCGACAACGAGCGACAGTGGATCTGGGATCATCGTGGCGACCTGGAAGGCCAGGCCGTAGCCAAGTTCGAGGCCATGGAGATCACTGATGCCGGCGCTGTTCAGGCTGGAACCTTTCGAGGACTACATCAGTCCAAGGGCGATGAAGACGTTCTTCGGTTGATTGGCTCCCATACTACTCAAGTATGAGATGCCAAGAGGAGTGTATTCCGGTGAAGGAAGGGAGCGGTTTGTCACCATCCACCGACACATCCCGTTGAGGTTACGGTTCTTCCGGTATAATGCCCTGTAGAATCAAGTCGTTGACAACTCTCAGTAGCCTCATGTACTCGTTGCGTGCAGCGGATTCCTCTTGACGTGCGATGCGAAAGGCATACGAGCCGTCTGGTGCGGGAAGGCTACATTGCCTCTGTTCTGCCATCACAGTGGTGCATCGGACAACGGCGACATTGTATTTCTGACGTGCCGTCCCCAGTCGGTCTCGCCAGCGGCCCTGCAATTCCAGCCGTGCTGCGTTCACAGGCATACCCAGAAGCAAGACCGACTGTCCCGAAACGCTGCATAACCATGTTGTAGCGTTGAGGCGAGGTTGGACCACCTGGAGTTCCATTGGAACTTTGTGAATGGCGCATACGCTTACGCCGTCTGCCCGGTCTTCTGGTATGCACGTTGGTTCCGCCGCACCCCACGGACCGTATTTCAGGGTCTCGTTATCCAAGAATATGCACCACTGTAAACAGGTGCGGGATGGATACCGTCTCTTTCAGGTATTTTGAAGCGGATGTCTGACAACTCTTGTATCGAGGCTCTCCTGGCGAAGGCGCAGGTGCTCCGGCACGAATTCGCAGCAGTCGTGGTTGGCCGGTTCGTTGCCTACGAGCAGGCTCAACTCAAGAAGCTGGTGGCTTCCGGCGAAATGGGGCTCCCATCATGCAGAGGCACGCCCTGCGTGGGAGGGCAGAAATCCGCCAGTGGACGGCAACACCTGGTCTGCCTACCCGATCCAGAACAAAGAATCTCGGTTTCTTCGTCCTCCGCACCGTCACTGTTGCACGTCGAACGACCAAGTCTCTCTGAAGGACTCCTCACCGTGGCGGCTGCCAAAGGCTGTGAAATGAAAACCGAGAGGTTGCTCTGTGAGCGTCATCCTGGCTGTGCGGGTCGGGTTGCCGGAGGCACATCGTTGGCCTATCTAGTCTACGTCAGGTGA
>PMIZ01000164.1 GCA_003157225.1 Actinomycetota bacterium
TTGCGATCGCAAAAAGCTCGTCCACAGTATACCAGACACCGTAGCGATCCAGGGCCCCTGCATGGCACACTTCGACGCACATCAGACAGCCGGTGCACAGGGCCCGGTCGACCACGACCGGATCGGCGTTGTCTGTCAAGGCGATGGCTGCCGTAGAGCAGACTTCCAGGCAATTGCCGCAGCCGTTGCACAGTGTGGCGGTGACCTTGAGTTCGGGGCATTGGGCCTGGCCTTCAGGATTGCAGCACCATAGGCAGCTCAGAGGACAGCCTTTGAGAAAAATGGTGGTCCTGATCCCGGGACCATCGACGAACGATCCGTGAACGATCTGGAAGACGAGCGCTCTCTCCGTATCCGTTCCCGCCAGCACAGCGTTGTCCGGCCTGGACTGTTCGCACGCTTCCAAACTCTAGAGCTCCTCGAACTCGGTTCTTGCGATGATGTCGTTCTGCATCTCAACCGGGATCTCGACGAAATACGCGCTGTAGGTGGCGACGCGCACCAGGAGGTCGCGATACTTCTCCGGATGTCTCTGGGCATCCCTCAGCGTCTCGCCACTCACGATGTTGAACTGGACTAGATCCCCTCCCGTGGCGCAGAACATCTTCAGCATCTGCGCGAACTTGCGCATCTTGGACTCGTCGTTCAATCCAGCCGGATTGAAGCGCATGTTGAGGACAGCTCCGCCACTGGCTCTGGCGAGATCCAGCTTGGCTACCGACCTCATAGTCGCGGTGGGCCCGGAGACGTTTCTGCCCTGATAGGGTGAGATGCCACCCTCTGCCAGGGGCTCTCCAGCCTTACGACCATCGGGCAACGCGCCTGTGGCTTGGCCCAGGGCCAGATTCGTCCCGATCGCTCCCGCCGCGATCGTGTACTTGAAGCCGCTGTAGCCGGTGTATTTGGCTGCCTCGTCGGCGATATGGATGAGTACGTCGTTGACCATTGAATCGACGTAGTCGTCATCGTTGCCGAACTTCGGGACCTGACCGACCAAATACAGAAGCTCGTCTTCCCCCTCGAAATTCTTGTCCAGCGCTTCGCAAAGCCTGGACAACGTGATCTTCTTCTGGTCGAACACGAGGCTCTTGATCGCCGCCAGGGAGTCGCCCACGTTCGGTATGCCGCAGACCCAGAAGCCGGTCGTCGCGTAGAGGTCTTTCCCACCCGCCGTGATGTCGACTGCGTGCTCGATGCAGCCGTCGTACAGGGCCGACTGTAACGGCGTGGGAAGGTATTCGGCGAACATCTTGCGCCCGGTGTTGATTTCGATAACACGGTCTCGGACCAATACCTCTACCTGCATCTTGTAGGCGTTCCACACGTCGTCAAATCTCTTGAAGTCCCTCACGTCACCGGTACGGGGCCCGATCTGGTCGCCACCAAGTCTCGACACGCCGTTGTTGAGAGCAAGTTCGAGCATCAGAGGCAAATTGAGGAAGTCGGCGCCCGGATCGAAGGACCGGCCGGGAACAGTTCGGATGAAGCAGCCTGCCACGCCGTATTCCCTGGCATCCTGGATGGGCTTTCCATCCTTGACCAGTTGCTGAGTGATCGTCTCGTCACTAACGAACTTGATCTTGCCCCGAACCAACTTGGCTATCTCACACGCCCTGATCACGAACGACTCGGGCGAGGTCGCGTGAATTCTAACGGCGAGGTCCTCCTGCAGCTGCACCCGTTGCTCGGCGTCAAGGAAGAGGTACGAGAGCTCGTTGACCGCATTGTTGCCGTTGCGATCGATTCCGCCGAGGGTGACAACCGAAAGCGGGATCTGGCCAGTCCCGGTGTAGGTCGAGGCCCGGAAGGGAGTCACCAACTCGTTGAGCTTCACGTAGAAGAGGGCTATCAGCTCAGCCGCGGCCTCCCGCGTGATCCGGCCTGCCTCTAGGTCTTTCTTGTAGAACGGATAGAGGTACTGATCCATTCGGCCGAATGCGATCCCCGGCCCCCATCCTTCGAGCATCACGGCGACATAGAGGAACCACACTGCCTGCAAAGCCTCCCAGAAGCCGGACGGCGGATCGGCAGGCACCCTGGCGCAGTTGGCGGCGACAGTCTCCAGCTCGGCCCTTCGTTCGGAAGACGACTCCGTGGCCGCCTTCTCTCGTGCCAAACTGGCATATCTCTCCGCGAAGACGATGACGCCATCAAGAGTGATGTCGACTGCTTGGTAGAAGAGCGAGGCATCGAAGTCCCCGGGGTCGGCGAGGTCCAGACGGGCCGAAGCTTCCGCTATGTCGCTCTTGATCCCCTTGATCCCTTTGGTCAATACCCGCTCGTAACCTGGACAGCAGTGGGCGAGATGGATGCCCACTCGGGGATTGGCGCCTCCGCTTGCCCATGTTCTCCAGTTCAGCCCCTTGCTGTCGGGAGGGGCGATGGCCGTCCACTTGTCAAAGAGGGAACGGCCCTTCCAGTACGAGAGCATCTCTCGGGCCTTGACCTTCTCCTCGTTGGTGAAGGGCTGAAAGCGCTCGTACTCGCGCTCCGAGAGAGTGTCCAGCTCCTCCATCAGCCATTGCCACTGCACCTCGGGGAGCATCGGCCCGGCCACGCGCTTGCTCGTTGCCGCCCCCACTATCAGGTCGGTGTCTTCGATGCGAACGGTCATGTTCGCGAGGATATGGGCCAGGGATTTGGCCCTTTTCAGGATGGGCGGTTCTCCTTCGGTCCGCTTGTACGACTCTGTCAGAAGAAGCGCGCGCTCGATACACATCTGTGGAGCAACCCGCACCTGATCCCTGAGACGGCCTATTCGGTCGGAACTGAGCGGCATCTCCGTTGACTTGGCGTCGATCCTCATTGCGGCTCCTTCGGGGAGTTGCTCACGCGTGGCACTATAGTCCACGAACCAGTGTTATAGCTATGTAGCGCACATGTACCACACATCGGTCGCATGGTCAATGCCAGCACAATCAGAGAGCTACTCGAGCCTCTGCCTGCCGGAACCTCTGCGACAACCTCAACCCCTGCCATGACTTGCTATAGAATGTTACTGTGTCATATGATAGTCGAGTCGAGGCGACGAGGCCAAACCCGGTCCAGGAGGCGCAGAAGAGCAGATGGGCATTACAGTGCTGAACCCGAGGGGAACCCGGGAATCAACAAGAAGGACACCGCTAAGCGCCCGTCTTGCCAGCCTGAACGGCAAGACCATCTACTGCGTTGCGCAAGACAGGCCTCGGTTCACGGAGGAGATCTCGAAGAGACTCGCTGCGGCACTGCCGGCCAGCAACATCGTGTATCGCAAGAAGCCGGGCTGGATTGTCGACACTGACGCGGACCTGTGGAACGAGATCCAGCAGAACGCCGATGCGTTGGTCTACGGCACGGGGATGGGTGGCGGCAGCGGCATGTCGGCGGTCACCTGGCTGAGCGAGATCGAGAAGAAGGGGATACCGAGCGCCTATGTCGCCGGGGCGCTCTACGAGCGCGACATCAGGATGTCGGCGTTGATGCGCGGGCTACCCTCTTTGCGGGCAGTGTTCGTGAAGCTTGTCGGCGAAGAGAATATCGGTGAGGCAGACGGCACCGACTACGACCTCATTGTCTCCCGGCTGATCGAGTCACTGACCATGCCCCTCTCGGAAGAGGAAAGGCGATGCGACGACATCGTCACAGAGGCACAACCGCACATCGCTATGACGGGAACCTACGACGAGGTCCAAGACTATTTCGCTGCGGGGGGCTTGTCGGACGGGTTGCCGATCGTGCCGCCAACCGAAGAGAAGGTCGCCGAAATGCTCTCGGGCACACGACGCGCCCGGGACGAAGTGGTGACGACCAGGATGTTCCCGGAAGAGCTGACAGTGACGGTGGAGAAGGTGGCCATCGTCGGAGCCATGGCCGGCTGTCAGCCGGGCCACATGCCCGTGTTGCTTTCTCTCGTCAACAACTGGGGCAGCAATCCTCTCTTCGGCCAGGCTGTGCGATCAGACAGTACCTTCAACCTAATGATAGTTGTGAACGGCCCAATTCGCCGTGAGATCGACATGAACCAAGGCTCCAATGCCATGGGCCCGGGCAACCGAGCCAACGCGAGCATTGGACGCTTTCTACGGCTGGCGATCATATGCCTGGGCGGCTCGATTCCCGGTGCAAACGACTTGAGCGCGCAGGGAAATCCGGTCAAGTATGGCTTCTGCTTTCCCGAAAACGAGGAAGAAAGCCCATGGGAGCCCTTTCACGTATCTCAAGGGTTCGGCGCAAATGAAAGCGTGGTCAGCCTTTGGGCGGGCGGATGGTGCTTCTGGAGCCTCTGCGCCGACCTTGATCTCCTCGCTCGAGCTTTCGGAAGCTTCCCGCAAACAGGCGGAGCCCTGTTGATGTCACTTGAGGCAGCCAGGCTGTACAACGGCTTGAAGATGAGCAAGGCCGATGTGGAGCAGTATGTTCTGGAGCACGCGCACCAGCAGTTGTTCGATCAGCAGCCGACCTGGTACAAGGTGGACATGCCGCCTATAAACAGGCTGTCGCCATCCGCAAGCCCGACGGCGATCCCCAGCGACGGGTTGTCCATTAAGATCATCGTGGTGGGCGGGGAGACAAGCATCCCCATCGCCCAAGCCTGGCATTTCAACCCGGCCACATCGACCCCAGTCGACAACTGGCGATAGGCACCCCTCGCGGTGGGTCCGTGGAAATGCAGGCCCCCAAGACTCGCCGTCTCGCTGCCCGGAAGAGTCGCACGGTTGAGACCAGCGAGGCATTCGCGGGGCGATCAAGGTGAACGGTGAACACGAAGAAAGGTTGGCCTGAGTGAATCGTCCTACAGCACAAGAAGGATGCGCTCTCGAGGTGCTCAACCCTCGCGGCGTCCTGCAGGCGGTGACCACAACCGGTCTTGCCAATCCTCGAATCGCGAATCTGAACGGGAAGAGAATCGCTCTCTTGAGCGAGAAGGAAGAGTCCTCCCATTTCTTCGAGGCTCTTGCTGAATTGCTGCAACAGAAGTACCCGGCTACCGAGATTGTGCGCTTCGGCTCCGCGGCCAACCCGATGAGCCATGACAATACCGCGGAAGTCGCGGCGAACTGCGATACCTGGCTGGAAGGCGTCAAGACCTCCGGAGCCGGCGCAGTCGACTACGACGTCAAGCTGGAGAGAATGGGCAAGCCGGGCGCAGCATTCTGTATCGATGGCCTGGTGGGGCAGCGGCAACGCCTGGCGGAAGCCAACGGCATTCCCACACTGCGCATCATTCCGATCCCCGGGGCATCGTTTCTGGGTGCCGAAGGCGATCCGAACAGGATGCGGCGAGTTGCCGCCGCGGTCTTCGACTCCACCCTCGCGGCTCTGACAGATCCACTTCGCGAGGCCGAGAAGAACCCGCGGCCGGTGTCGTACGACTACGGACCATTCCGTTTCGCTGGCGAAAGCAGCGACGAAGTCCTCGAGCAGTTCCAGCAGCACTGCGTAGACAACTTCCTCGGTGATGGTCTGCCGCTGACCCCTCCGACACGCGCCGCCGTCGACCGGATGCTCACGGGCACTAGCCGGTCACCGCAGGAAGAAATCGGGCTGATGGCCCCTCGAAATGGGATGGCGACGATAGAGAAGATCGCCATCAATGCCGTCATGGCGGGTGCCAAGCCCGAGTTCCTTCCGGTGATCATCGCGGCCATCGAGTGCGTCACCGATGCAGGGTTCAACCTCTATCATCTGTCGACCTCGACTGCTTCTTCGACTCCTCTGGTCTGGGTCAACGGGCCGATAGCCGAAGAAATCGGCATGAATCCGCGCATGGGTTTTCTCGGGCGCGGCAACCGCGCCAACAGCACCATCGGGAGAGCGATTGGACTCTGCCTGATCAACATCGGCTGGCGCCTGATGAACGTGGACGCGGGGTTCGTCGGGGACCCGGAAGGCTACTGCAGCTTCGTCTTCCCGGAAAACGAAGGGGAGAGCCCTTGGCAGTCGTTTGCTGCAGACTGCGGACACGGACCTGAGGTGAGCACGGTCACGGTGAATGAGACCATGTCCTATGATCGCCTCGGCCCAGGCGGGGGAATGACCTCTCAGAGCATGGAGACATCGCTGCAGGCTTTGGCCGAGATGATCCGAGGTTCAGGATCGAAAGTGTCGAGGCTCGTGTTCTCCGGAACCGCCCGTTGGCAAATCGCTCTGAACCCTTCCTTCGCCCGTCAGTTGGCCGATGCGGGATTCAGCAAGCTATCGCTGGCCGAATGGCTGTACCGAAACAGCTCTGTCAGGTGGGAGGATCTCACCGACACGGAGAAGGAACTGGTGAAAGGATCAATCGCGATAATGCCCGGACGCAACGTGAATGACTGCAAGCCGGGGTTGGTCCTACCCGCCTTTGGTGACCCGAGTCGCCTTGCCATTCTCGTCGCGGGTCATGCGGGAGGAAATACTGTGGTCTGGAACTCTCCGGTCGGGTCGACCAGCCTGCCTCCGAACTTGGCCGGCAAGCTGGGGAGCGCCGAGAAACCGTTCATCACCAACATAGTACGTGGAGCGACGTTGACCAGGGCGGGGCGCTGACTCCGCACCAACGTGAAGGGGGCGGCGGTTCAGGCCCCCAGATAGGCCCTCGCCACGTCTTCATTCTTGGCAAGGTCCGCGGCTGGACCTTGCAGGATGATGCTCCCAAGCTCGAGAACGTAGGCCCGGTCCGCCAACTCGAGCGCTGCGAGGGTGGCGCCTGAGGTCAACCCGCATGCTCCTCGATGATCCTGCGCGCATCGTGGAATATCCTCGTTCCAGGGTGACCTTTCGCATCGATCTCGGCCGCCTTCTTGAGCGCTCTCTCCTCCAACAATCCACTGAACGCCTTCAGGTCTTCCGGCGGGAGTTCAATGAACTCAACCCCGTTCTTCTTCGCGAGCTCGATTGCTTCTCGTTCGATCTGTAGCGATACCCTATCAATCTCTGACTCGATGTGGGCGTTGTTGTTCTCTATGACCCTCTGAACATCAGAGGGCAGACTATCCCAGATCGCCGGGTTCATCTGGTAGAAATCCTGCGGCGGCAGCGGCACGTGCAGATTCGTCGAATAGCGGACGATCCCGAGGCCTTCCAGAGTCATCAGGGACTCTGCCCACCCCAAAGTGCCGTCTATGCTGCGATTTGCCACGCCTTCGTAGTAGCCTCTTCCGAGATCCACAGGTAGCTCAGCTGCCCCAAGTCTGGCAAAGACCTCAGACAGTTCCCCGAGCAAGACACAGATCCTGGTGCCCTCAAAATCGGCCAACCGACGAATCGGCTTGTTCATGGTCTGAACGTGAAAATCCGCTTCCCCGTGTCCGAATAGCCTCTTGACACCCCTGTCGGTGTATTCCCTAGTAATCTCCGGGCATGTCTCCCGCAGTCTATTGAAGACCACGCGCGCACCTATGAGGTCAGTTCCATAGATGAAGGCCGGTAACACACTCCCAATGGGCAACATCGACAACGCCACGTTGCTGCCGGCAATATCGGAGTACTTGAACTTCTCCTCTTGGGCGCTGGCAAAAACGTCGCCCAGGCCAACACCCACCACATCGGGAGAAGGCGCAACTCCTCCCCACTGAGAGCTGGTATCGACGAAAGAGAATGTAACCCTTCCACCGGTCTCGGTCTGTATCCTCTCTGCCCATCGGTGAAGCGCT
>PMIZ01000285.1 GCA_003157225.1 Actinomycetota bacterium
GTCGGCGCCGGTCCGGCCGGCATGCAGACCGCCCGTATCGCGGCCATGCGTGGCCACGATGTGGCACTCTACGAGCAGGGCCGCTACCTGGGCGGCGCTGTCCAGCTCGCCTCGATGGTGAAGGGATTCCACATCGAGGATCTGACGCTGTTCCTAAACTTCTTCCGTGGCCAGATCAAGAAGCTTGGCATCGACGTGCACCTGCATGAGGAGTTCGACGACAAGGCGCTCGCCAAAGAGAAGCCCGACGCCGTGGTCATCGCAGCCGGCGGCGTGCCTTCCTACCCCGAGGTCAAGGGCTTCGAGAGCAAGAACGTGGTCAAGACCGGCGACCTGTACGGAATGCTCCGCTTCTACCTATGGATCTTCGGTCCTAAGCTGCTGCGCAAGCTNNGGCAAGAAGGTGGTCATCATCGGCGGCGCGATCCAGGGCTGCCAGTTGGCCGAGTACCTTATCAAACGCGGCCGCCAGGTGACGATCGTCGAGCCCGGCGACGAGATGGGCAGGTGGCTTGTGCCCGAGCGCAAGACCCGCCTCTTCTACTGGTTCGACAAGAGGGGCATCGAGCGCTTGACGGGCGTGAAGCTCCTCGAGATCACTAACAAGGGTCTCTCCATCGAAACAAAAGAGGGCCAGAAGCGCTTCCTCGAGGCCAACACCATCATCCCAGTCATGCCGTTCGCGCCGAATAAGGACCTGGCCGACAAACTCAAAGGCAAGGTAGCCGAGGTGCTCACCATCGGTGACTGCAACGAACCAGGCGTTATCCCCGACGCCACCCGAGCCGGCTGGGAGGTCGGGAACGCTCTCTAAGAGTCCGTACCCGGGAGGGGCGGCGCCAAGTGCGCCGCCCCTCCCCTGCTTTTTCCTGCTTCTCCCTACTTCTCACAGCTTCTCTTCTCGTGTACCACTCCCCAGAGTCCCCATGGGCCCAGAAACCTGGCTGCTCGATTCCGGACGTCCCCTGCCGTTTCAGAGGTCCAAAGTTCAGCCAGCGTAACCACGTGCACTCTGCGCAACTTTCTGCTTCCCTCTCCGGCTTCTCCCTGCTATCGTCATGTCGTTGAGGAGTGCCTAGAAAGGGAACCAACATGGATCGTGAGCCGGATACCGGGGAGGGCCGCGAGAAGACCCTTGTGCGTGATATCAGCTGGTGCGGAACCTGCGCGGGCGCGAACGCCTGCATGGTCGACGTCAAGGACGGCAAGATGATCCGCATCCGTCCGGCGCGCTACTACGAGCAGTACACCAAGGAAGAGGTCAAACCCTGGGTGATGCACGCGAGGGGCAAGACCTTCGAGCCCAGCGAGAAGAGCCTCATACCTCCGCTCAGCCTCGCCTACAAGAAACGCGTGTACTCACCTGCCCGCATTCGCTATCCCATGAAGCGGGTGGATTTCGATCCCAACGGAGAGCGCAATCCCCAGAACCGCGGCACGAGCAAGTACGAGCGCATCACCTGGGATGAGGCACTCGACATCATCGAGAGCGAGATGCTCCGCGCCAAAGCGAAGTACGGGTCTACCTCTATCCTCTATCAATCCGATCAGCATGGCGAGACCAAGGTGGTCCATGGCCCGCATGGCTGTGGGCGCAAGTTGCTGCGCCTGTTCGGCGGATACACCTTGCAGGTACGCAACCCCGACAGTTGGGAAGGATGGACCTGGGGCGCCAAGCACGTCTGGGGCATGCAGCCGATAGGGCAGCAAGTGCCACAGAGCAATCTGCTCTACGACATCTCTAAGAACGCGGAACTCCTGCTGTTCTGGGGATGCGACCAGGAGACCACCACCTGGGGGTGGCAGGGACAGCTACCCAGCCGCCTCAGCTACTGGTGGACCGAATTGGGCATCAAGCAGATCTACATCTCCCCCGACTGCAACTACGCGAACGCGGTGCACGCCGACAAGTGGATCCCCGTCCTGCCGAACACCGACGCGGCACTCTATCTCGCCATCGCCTACCAGTGGTTCAAGAACGGCACCTACGACAAGGAGTACCTCGAGACCCACGCCGTCGGAGTGGACAAGTTCGAGGACTACGTGATGGGGCGAGTGGATGGCCAACCAAAGACGCCCGAGTGGGCCTCTCCCATCACCAGCGTCCCCGGTCGCATCATCAAGGCGCTCGCCGCCGAGTGGGCCTCCAAACGCACTACCGTTGTCATCGGCAATGGCGGTCCGGCGATCCGCGGCCCCTACTCCCACGAACCGGCCCGCCTACAGGTCCTGTGCCTGGCCATGCAAGGCCTGGGCAAGCCGGGCTGCAACCAGTCGAAGATGATCGAGTGGGGTCTTACCAACGACATCAAGCAGATGGCCCAGCCCGAACCGGCGGTGCTGCTCAGCCTGTGGCCTGCCTATACGGGCGGAAGTGTCAGGGACACCAATCACCCCTCCTTCCTGCCGAAGACCCTTATCCCCAAGGCGATCCTTGAAGGCGAATGCGATTGGTACGGCTGCGAGCAGGAGATGGCCCCGCGCGAGAACCAGTTCGTCCACTACCAGTATCCGGCGGATGGCTGCTCGCCCATCCACCTGATCTGGACCGACTCGCCCTCCTGGCTGACCTCTTGGAACGACGGCAACAACTACACCCGTGCGCTGCGCCACCCGTCCATCGACTTCATCTTCGCCCAGCATCCGTGGATCGAGAACGACTGTCTCTTTGCCGACGTCATCCTCCCGGTCAACACCAAGCTGGAGGAGGACGACATCAACACCGACCTGTTCGGCGGTCAGATGAACTTGATCTTCCCCGAGACGCGCTGCATCGAGCCCCTGGGCGAATCGTTCAGCGACTACGAGATAGTCTGCATGATCGCGGAGCGTCTCGGTCTGCTCGAGGAGTACACCGATGGAATGACCATTCCCGAGCGGATCAGAATGGGATACGAGAAGTCGAACGCCGCTCATCTGATCAGTTGGGAGGAGTTGAACGAGAAGGGATACTACGTGATCCCTACCAACCCCGACTGGGAAAAGACCCCACCCGGCCTCATCAAGTTCTACGAGGACCCGGAGAACAACCGCCTCTCCACCCCGACCGGCAAGCTCGAGTACTACTCCACCGGCCTCGCCGAGCACTTCCCCGACGACCCTGAGCGTCCCCCGGTGCCCAAGTGGATCCCGAAAGGCATCAGCCACGAGGAGACCATCGGCACCGAGCGGAGCAAGAAGTATCCGCTGCTCGTCATGAGCAACCACCCGCGCTGGGGCGTGCACGCCCAGCACGACGACATCACGTGGCTGCGCGAGATCGAGACCTGCAAGGTCAAGGGCCCGGATGGCTACCAGTATCAGCCCCTATGGATGAACCCTATGGACGCTGCGGCCCGAGGTATCAAGCATGGCGACGTGGTCAGTGTCTTCAACGAACGGGGCACGGTCCTGGCCGGCGCCTACGTCACCGACCGGATCATCCCGCGGGTGGTGAGCATGGACCATGGCGCCAAGTACGATCCCATCGTGTTGGGTGAGATCGACCGAGGCGGCGCGATCAATACCATCGTGCCCGGCAAGACCACTTCAAAGAACGTCTGTGGCATGGTGGTCTCAGGCTTCTTGGCCGAGGTCGAGAAGACCGACCTCGAGGATATGCGAGCCAGGTACCCCGAGGCCTTCGCCCGGAAGTGCCATGTCACCGCGGGTCCGTGCCTCGCCGGAATCGTGGAGGGAGGTGCCTGATGGGCAAGGTGATGATCATAGATCTGGCCATCTGCAACGGCTGCCACAACTGCCAGGTGGCCTGCAAGGACGAGCACGTTGCCAACGACTGGTCACCGATCGCGAGACCACAACCCGACACGGGTCAGTTCTGGAACAAGGTGATCAACCTGGAAAGGGGCACGGTGCCCAAGGTCCAGGTCACGTATCACCACTCCATCTGTCAGCACTGCCAGGACGCTCCTTGCATCCCGGCCTGCAACGCCCATGCCATCTACCGCCGGGAAGACGGCATTGTCATCGTCGACCCGGACAAATGTCGGGGCAACAAGATGTGCATCGCCGCGTGCCCCTACGAGAACGTGATCTTCTTCAACGATTCTCTGAACATCGCCCAGAAGTGTACGTTCTGCGCCCACCTGATCGACCGGGGCTGGACGGAGACCCGCTGTTCGGATGCCTGTCCCACCGGCGCCTTCACCTTCGGCGACGAGGAAGACCTGAAAGACAAGATCGCGCTGGCGGAGTTGCTCAAGCCCGAGGTCCCCACCCGTCCCCGGGTCTACTACCTCAACCTGCCGAAGAAATGGATCGCGGGGGCCGTCTACGACCAGGCGGCGGACGAATGCACCGAGGGAGCCGTGGTCAAGGGCACGAACCACGATACCGGCGAGACGATCACAGTGGAGACCGATCGCTACGGTGACTTCTGGCTCAAGAACTTGGCAGACGGTACGTACACGGTGGTCATCGAGAAGCAGGGGTACCTCACCCTGAAGCTCGGGCCCGTCGACGCGACGAAAGCCGATCAGAACCTGGGCGATCTCGCCCTGTGGAGGGCGTGAGCCGCCTAGGCTAGCTTTGCAGCCATGCTATTCTCCCAACATGTATGGAGAGGCAGAACCCGGGCCTAGGCCTGCCGAAACGGAGACCGTCCCCGAGGAGAACATCGCCTTCACTGTCGAGCAGACCCGGGCCAGCGACTTGGCGGAACGGCATCTGCGCTCACTCATCTTCTCGGGTCGCCTCCGCCCCGGCGACAAGTTGCCGTCGGAGAGAGAGTTGGCAGCGCAGTTCGGCATTGCCCGGATCACCCTACGGGCTGCGCTCAGGTCCCTCGAGACCGTCGGCTTCCTAGTCATCAAGATCGGGTCCAAGGGCGGTGCCTGGATCAACGACGCCGGCACCGTTATGGCCCGGTGGGAAGAATGGATGCGCGCCCATGAGCACCAGATCGGTGAGATGCTGGAGTTCCGCAGGGTGGTGGAGACGAAGATCGCGTCGCTGGCGGCGGAGAGACGCACGCCCGAGGAACTGGAGACGCTCGAGCGCATCGCTTCTCCGGGGCGAGAGAACCGGCCTTCGATCGTCACCTGGCATTTCGACTTCCACGACACATTGGCGAAAGCCGCCCACAACCGGTATCTGGCGCAGTCGATGGTGACCATCCGGGGCGAACTGTTCGTGCCTACCGACTGGGTGCTCACCAATCACCGGCTGGCCGACATCGAGGCGGTGCACGACCGCATCCTTTCGGCGGTCCGCGACCAGGATCCGGAAGGAGCAGCTCGGGAGATGGCCGTGCACCTCGAGTTCTCCGACGAGCCTTTCAGAATCCACAAGCCCGGCTGACCCAGAGGGGCGCAGGCGTTCGGAGGTCCGATGGATCACTGGAAGAACGGTGCGACAATGGCGACTACCGCTTCGGGCCCCGCGACGGGCCATGGGCTCACCGTGAGCACTGGCGAGGGGCCATATTACGTGATTGGCGCCGCACTGGTGACCAGCGGCAAACTGAACTACACTGACCTGCCCGGCGACCCCATCAAGATCGTTGGACACGTATACAGCGGCACCGACACATCCAAGCCGTTGGCCGCCGCGAAGATCGAGATCTGGCAGGCGGATAGTGACGGCGTCTATCACCCTGAGGGGAATGGCCACATCGGCAAGTACGCCGCCGACGAGATCGCTCTGCGCGGCCACGTGCTCACCGACGGCTCAGGAGCCTTTCAGTTCACCACCATCTACCCAGGGCACTATTAGGGCCGCACGCGGCACATCCACGTACGGGTTTCGGCGCAAGGCTACCGTGAAGTGGTCACGCAGATCATCGTGCCGGCCAAGCCCGGTGATGACACCACCCCTGATAACGACATGATCGCCCGCTATCTTCCGAAGACAAACCTCGTGACGTTCGGAGACGAAGACGGCGTCCAGACAGCCGGCTTCGACTTCTTCATCGCCGCCGACTGAGCGCCGGCCGGCCTGGCAGGCTGCTGAACAACGACGCTGCGCCGGGTGCCCTCTGGGCGTGGGCACGATCGCCGCGCGCGAGACAAGGACGCAGTATCGCTCTGGCCAGCATGTCCTGGTGGCCGTGGCTTCGTTGTTCAGCGGCCTTCTAAGCCAGCCCGATAGTAGCGGCGTTGCCGCTGTAGATCTGCGTCTTCTCGCTCTCGGAAAGCCCCAGTCCCTCGATGAAGGCCAGGCACTCGTTCATCTCCTCGTAGGGGTAGTCGGTGCCCAGGAAGATCTTGTCCATTCCCAGAGCTTCCCGTGTGCACTTGAAGGCCGCCGGTAGGTAGTTGCCGCTTGTCGTGACCAGCATGTTGTCGTGGAGGTATTCGCTCGGCACGCGTTTCAAGCTGGGCACGGCGTCGGGGTCGGCAGCCTTGATGTGTGGCCGCACGAAGGGATGGTCGATGCGTTGCATCAAGAATGCCAGACCCTCGCCGTAGTGGCCCAGCATTATCTTGAGCTTCGGAAAGGCATCGAAGGCGCCGCTCAGCACCAGCCGCATCGTGACGGTCGCCGTCTCGAGACCAAACCCGAAAGCGGCGCCCCCAAGAGCCAGCCCATAGGTGCGCAGCTCGTCGATCATCGGTGCTGTGGGGTGGATGTAGATGAGCACGTTCAGCTCCTCGGCCTTGGCCAAGATCGGCCAGTAGCGCTTGTCGTCGAGGTAGGAGTCGCCGAAGTTGGAGTGCGTCTTCCAGCCTTTCAGGCCCAGCTCCTTGACGGCGCGCTCGAGTTCACGTACGGCGGCATCCGGATCCTTGGGTGCCAAGGCGGCGAACCCCATGAGCCTGTCCGGGTGTTTGTCGATGGCGGCGGCCAACTCGTCGTTGGCTTGTGATGCAAGGCGAGTCCCGATCCTAGGCGAAAAATGATCGATGCCCGGGGCAGTGAGCGAGATCACAGCCAGGTCGATGCCGGCGGCGTCCATCTCTCTTATGCGGCCCTCGCCGAATTCGAGAAGCCGGTCGAGAAGCTTGTCCCCGTGCGGCTCGAAGGCGTCAGGCCAGTACCACAGACGGCGCTTGCGCCGCGCAGAGTCGTCGGCAAACCGCGGGTACCCGGGGTTGGCGTACATCGCGTCCACCCAGCCCTGGGTGGCAAAGTGGGCCTCGAGGTCGATGGTCCTAGGCATGTCGTCGCCCCTTCCGGCGGATTCGGGTGGCCGTGCGAAGCCGGGACTCTAGCCGCCGGCGATGGGGAGGAAGATCAGCACGTCGTCGCCATCGGCAAGGACGAGCTTGCTGCCCTGCGCTGGGGTCAGGTCCCGCCCGTTGACGACTATTCGAAGTGGAGCGTAGAGCGTCCCCTCGGTGGGCCGCGCGTAAGGCGCGAACTTCTCGCCCTTCTCCTCCACCAACTTGGTCAGCAGGCCCGGGAAGGTGGCGCCCTCGGGGAGGGTCACCTCGACCTCGGCAGCGCCGAGCACTTGCCGGATGGGACCCAGGCTGCGGACCGTCACCTTCACGCTCAGACGCCCAACCTGTCGGCGGCGTAGCCCAACCGCAGCTCTTCCAGCTTGGCCCGAGTGGGCACACCTTCTTTGGTCCAGCCGCGCGCCTCGTAGTACTCGTCGAGCATGGTGTCGAGATCGGCCTGCGAGATCAGCTCGCCCTTGGACGCCCCGGCCTTGATGGGCTCGGTCTTGAGCCGTTCGGGCAGGTCATCGTCGGCCCGAGTGAAACCGGCCAGAGCATTGAACACTCGGGCCAGATTGTTGATGCGCTCGCCCACCTGGTGAACTTCCTCAGGCGTTATCTTGAGCCCTGTGAGACCCTCCATGAGGTTGGAGGTGTTCTCGAACATGAAATCGGCCACCGCCATGTCCATCAAGAAGACGCACATGGTGGCGGAGTCGGCGACCACAGTGCGGGCGTCCTGGTTCCACTTGGTGAGCTTGCCCTTGCCCTCGATGGCCAGGCGATCTACCTGGTAGGGAATGGGAATACCGAAGATCTCCTGGAAAGCGTAACCCTTGTTGTGGTCCGCACCGGTGAAGGCCGTGGCGAGGCTGAGACCGTGGGCCTTGGCCCCGCGCACGTCGTAGCCCGGAAGCTCGAGACCCTTGATGTGCATGGCGTACTTCTCGCTGCCCTTGCCGATCCTCTCCGCGGCGGCCTTGGTACCGTCGGCCAGGATGTCGCCGAGGCCTTCGCGCTCGCCCATCATGTGGAGGAGCCTGATCATCGATTGGTCGTTGCCGAAGCTGAGGTCCATGCCCCCCGTGTCCTCGAGGGTGAGGATGCCCTTCTCGAACAGCTCCATGGCGAACGCGATGGTCACGCCGGCCGAGATGGTGTCGAGGCCCAGCTCGTCGGAGATTCGGTCGGCCGCGATGATGGCATCGGGGTTGTCGACCCCGGTGACGCCGCCGAAGGAGTAGAGCGTCTCGTACTCCGGCCCTTCGGTGAAGAAGCCGGCGTAGGGTGGCTCCTTCGCGAGCCGCATCTGACTGCAGCCCACCGGGCAGCCGGAGCAGGCAGTCTTGCCCGCGCTGAGCGCTTCGATGGCGAACCCGCCTATCTTGTCGGCCGGGGTAAACACTCCCGTGCCTGCCCAGTTGATCGCCGGGTAGATGCCGAGGGCCTGAGTAAGATCCAGAGTTGTCGACGTGCCGTAGCGGGAGAACTCCGGGTAGAGTATGGGGCTCGCCTGCATGCCGGCGCGCATGCGCCTGCGGGCCGCGTCGTACTTGTCATGGTCGGCGATATCGAGTTGGAGATCGCCGCGCAGCGCGATCGCCTTGAGGTTCTTCGAGCCCATCACGGCGCCCAGTCCCTTGCGTCCGGCCACCCGGCGCTCGTTGACGATGGCCGCCATCTTCGAGAGCTTCTCCCCTGCCGGCCCGATGCAACTGACGCGGATGTTCTGGTCGTGCAGCTCGTCCTTGATGACCTGCTGGGTGTCGGTACTGGTGAGGCCCCAGATCATGGAGGCCGAGCGGAACTTGACGTCGCCGTTCTTGATGTAGACGTAGGTGGGTTCCTCAGCCTTGCCCTCGATGATCATCACGTCGTACCCGGCGCGTTTCATCTCCACCGGGAAGTGCCCGCCCGTGGTGGCCACGCCCATAGCCCCCGTGGCCGGGGACTTCGCGTTGACGGCCATGCGGCTCGCGCAGGGGATGGTGGTACCGGTGAAGGGACCGGGCGCGTAGATCAGCTTGTTCTCTGGTCCGAGCGGGTCGCAGTTCGGGTCGACCTCGTCGTAGAGATACTTAACGGTGAGTCCCGACCCTCCGATGAAGTCCTGAGCGACTTCTTCGGCCAGAGGTTCTTCTTGGAAGGTCTTTTCGGTGAGATTGATCCTCAGGACCCTGCCGGCGTAGCCGCCGCGATACATGTCACTCCTTTGCACGACGTGCGGGGAGACACTAGTAGGCTGCCGAACCAATAAAGTGCTTCAATGCAGCCAAAACTTGTCTCCCAAGTCTACCGTGCAATGTTAGCGCAAGTTGCCGCGCGTGGCGAGTCTAGTTCGGCACTCCGACGGACATTTCGCTCCGCGCCTCGCTAGCAGGCTGCTGAACAACGACGCTGCGCCGGGTGCCCTCTGGGCGTGGACACGATCGTCCCGCGCGAGAGAAGGACGCAGGAAGCAAGGGACGGGTGGACCGCGCCTTCCTCGTCACCCCTCGGGGATGATGTCTCTTCAGCTCGCTCTACTTGTAGACCATCGGCTGGACTGTGCACTAGAGGAATATCATCGGAGCCATCACAGGAGGCCAAGCAGGGCGTGTGGGGATAGTTTGGGGTCGTCGCCCTTCCTCGATATGATGGTCGCTGACTTCTTCCGTCTCGGACCGCGGAAGCCCCCCACCAACACCCGGAGGCGAAGAATGATCGCGATCACCGGCGCGACCGGTCATGTGGGCAATGCGCTGCTGCGCGCTCTGGCCGCACGCCAGACGGCCAGCGAAAGCCAAGGAGAACCGGCCGCCGGTCGGGTGCGAGCCATCGTCCGACCGGGGAGAGACGTCAGCTCCTGCTTCGCGGGTCTGGATGTGGAGGTGGCCGAGGCCGACATGCGGGACCAGGAAGCACTGGTCGCTGCCTTCCGAGACGTCAATGTGGTGTTTCACCTTGCCGGCATCGTCAGCATCACCAAGGAGCGATACGAGCGGCTGCACGCAGTGAACGTCGAGGGCACCAGCAACGTACTCGCCGCCTGCCGTGAGACCGGGGTCCGGCGCTTGGTCTACACGAGTTCGATCCACGCCTTTGTCGAGCCGCCGCACGGAACCTGCACCGACGAGACCACTGCGGTTGATCCCCAGTTGGTCACTACCCCCTACGCCAAGACAAAGGCGGAGGCCACCCGGCTAGTCTTTGCCGCCGCGCGTGACGGGCTGGATGCTGTCGTCGTCTTCCCTTCAGGCATCATCGGGCCATACGACTTCAAGCCGAGCCAGACGGGGCAGTTGGTGCTCGACCTGTCCAGGGGGCGAATCAAGGCATGGGTGGACGGCGGCTATGACTTCGTGGATGTGCGCGATGTCGCCTCCGGTCTGATAGCGGCTCTCGAGCGCGGCCGCTCGGGAGAAGGGTACGTGTTGTCCGGAAGCGAGATCAGCGTCTGGGACCTGTTCCACACCGTCGCCGAACTCTCAGGCACGCCTGCGCCCCGGCTGCACGTCAACATGCGGCTGTTGCGCGCCGTCAGCCCCCTCATCCCCTTCTACTATTGGGCCACACGCCAGCAGCCGCTCTTCACCAGCATGTCGCTCGAGGTCATAAACTCCAACTGCGCCATGAGCTGCGCCAAGGCCGAACGCGAGCTGGGCTTCGCACCGCGCCCGCTCCGCGACACCCTCGGAGACACCATCGGCTGGTTCAGAGAGCAGCGGATGCTGTAGGTAGCTACACCATACCGCCGCCGACAACATCGCGCTCGCCCGCGAACGCGGCGTGGTGAGCGTCTGGTGCGGAAACGCAGAGCACGCCTGATTCTCGACACCGTCGGCGCCGTGTTCGAGCAGCGGCGGCTTTGACATATGCAGGGACGTCGGATATAAGTGAGAACTCGGGCCGGGGCGCAGAGCGAGGAGGAGGACCGGGAATGACGGAGCAGCTCGAGGACCTGCAGAAGGAGTATCTCTTCCCCTGCGTCGCAACCTACTACGAGAAGCCGCTCACGCTCGTCCGCGGCAAGGGGATGCACCTGACCGACTCCCAAGGCACGGAGTATCTCGACTTCTTCGGCGGCATTCTCAGCGTCAGCGTGGGCCACTGCAATGAGGCCGTAAATCAGGCGGTCGTCGAACAGAATCGGACGCTGCAGCACACCTCCACGCTCTATGTCACCGAGCCCCAGGTGCGGCTGGCCAAGAAGCTGGCGGAGCTCACGCCCGGACCACTCAGCAAGAGCTTCTTCACCTCCTCGGGCACCGAGGCCAACGAGACGGCGGTGCTTTTCGCGAGGATCGCGACCGGCCACTCTGACATCATTGCGCTCCGTCACGCCTACTCCGGCCGGAGCGAGGTAGCCATGAACATCACGGCCCACGCGTCCTGGCGTCCCATGCCCAGCAGCATTCCCTATGTCAAGCACGCCCACAACCCGTACTGCTACCGGTGCAGCCTCGGGCTTTCCTATCCTGGCTGCGACCTGCGCTGCGCGCGGGACGTGGAGGAGCTGATACAGACCACCACGAACGGAGAGGTCGCCGCCTTCATGGCGGAGCCGATCCAAGGGGTGGGTGGGTTCATCACGCCGCCCAAGGAGTACTTCCAAGAGGTCCTGGGAATCGTTCGTCGGTACGGGGGCATCTTCATCTGCGATGAGGTGCAGACGGGGTGCGGCCGAACCGGAGGGAGCTTCTGCGGCATCGAACATTGGGGAGTGCAGCCAGACATCATGACCTTCGCCAAGGGGCTGGCTAACGGGTTGCCGATCGGGGCTACCGTCGCGACCCCTGCTGTCGCCGACAGTTACACCGGACTCTCCATCTCGACCTTCGGCGGCAACCCG
>PMIZ01000192.1 GCA_003157225.1 Actinomycetota bacterium
CCGCAACGCCATTATCATCATGACGTCCAACATCGGCGCGGGCACCATTTCCAAGGGCCAGGTGCTCGGCTTTGGAGAACAGGTGGAGCAGGGCGGCCTGGACTACGAGGAGATGAAGACCCGGGTTACCGGCGAGCTCAAGACCGTCTTCCGGCCAGAGTTCCTCAACCGCGTGGACGAAGTCATCGTGTTCCGCAAGCTCAGCCGCGAGGAGATCACCGACATCGTCGATCTCATGATGGCTCGTGTGGAAGAGCAGCTCAAAGACCGCGAGATCGGAGTGGCGCTCACTCCGGAGGCCAGGGAGCTACTCGTGGATGTGGGCTACGACCCGACCATGGGGGCGCGCCCGCTGCGGCGCGCCATCCAACGTCACGTGGAGGACCTGCTCGCCGAGGAAGTGCTTTCCGGCAAGTTCGCGCGGGGCAGCACGGTCGTCCTGGAACGGGAGGACGACCACCTGGTCATCGGCGAGGTCATAATGGGCGCGCCCGATGTCCTAGTCGCCGACGAGACGTCGTAAGGCTGCTGAATAATGACGCCTCGCCGGGTGCCCACCGTGGGCGTGGCCGCGATGGGCGAGTGGGAGACAAGGACGCAGGAAGCGTGAATAGCAGCGCTATTCACGCGACCGAGGACGCAGTATCGCGCCGTCCAGTGCGGCCTGGGGGCCGCGGCTTCGTTGTTCAGCAGCCTCCAGGCCGCGCACACGGCGGCCGAGACTCCATGCTGAGACGGGCGTAGGACGCCGGCCATGGCGAGCGATGCGTAAGGGCTCCTTCACCTGTCGGGAGTGCGGCTACGCATCACCGGGTTGGTTGGGGCGCTGCCCAGGTTGTGGCCAGTGGAACACCATCTCTGAAGAGGCAGCGCCCGCACGGGGCGGTTCACGGGGCGCGGGTCCGCCTACGGCGGCGCCCGCGCCCCTTCATCTTTCCGACGTGGACCTGGGAGCTCAGGCCCGGGCCGGCACCGGCTTGGCCGAGTTCGACAGGGTGCTCGGCGGAGGCCTGGTTGCAGGTTCGGTGGTCCTGGTGGGCGGCGAACCGGGCGTCGGCAAGAGCACACTTCTGCTGCAGACCCTGCTGGGCATGGAGGCGCGGGGTGTTGCGACGCTGCTCGTCTCCGGCGAGGAATCGGCCGCCCAGGTGAAGCTCCGGAGCGTCCGGCTTGGCGGCGAAGGCAGCAGGCTCCGCCTGCTCCCCGAAACCCAGACCGAGAACGTGGTCGCGGCGCTCGAGCACCTCAAGCCGGCCGTGTGCGTGGTCGACTCCGTGCAGACGCTGTGGTCGGGCCAGATCAACTCCACCCCCGGCTCCGTCGCCCAGATCCGCGAGGCTACCAGCCAGCTCCTGCGGGTGGCGAAGGATAACGGCATCGCGCTGGTGCTCGTCGGGCACGTCACCAAAGACGGGGAACTAGCCGGGCCACGCGTGCTAGAGCACATGGTCGACACCGTCCTCTCGTTCGAAGGTGAGCGCGCCCAGCCTTTCCGTATCCTGCGGGCCGTCAAGAACCGCTTCGGCTCCACCAACGAGGTGGGGGTGTTCCAAATGGCCGAACAAGGCCTGGTGGAAGTGCCTGACCCTAGCTCGGTGTTCCTCGAAGAGGGTGACCTTCGCTCCGGGTCGGTGGTGGTGCCGGTGTTGGAAGGCTCTCGCTGCCTGCTGGCTGAGGTGCAGGCGCTCGTTGCGCCAAGCAATCTCGCCATGCCCCAGCGTGTGGCTCGCGGCGTGGATCGCAACCGGCTGGCCATGCTGGTGGCCGTCCTCGACCGGCGGGCCCGGCTGCCGCTGCTTAAATGCGATATCTTTGTAAACGTGGCAGGGGGACTGGTGCTGGAGGATCCCGCCGCCGATCTGGCTGTGGCGTTGGCAATCGCGACGGCATGGCGGGATGGTTCCGACGGGCACGGATTGGCTGCTTTCGGTGAGGTGAGCCTCACCGGCAAGGTGCGGTACGTGCTGCAGGGTGAGAAACGCATCCAGGAACTGGCCCGGCGTCGTTTTCCCCACATCATCGTGCCCAGCCGCAACGCCGAGGAGTTCGCGGGAATCGTAGGCGCGGGGGACGGGCCGAGGTTGAACGCGGTAGGCGACGTGGCAGCGGCCGTGCGACAGGCGACAGCGAGGAGCATCCGTGGTCAAGACGCGTCCAGCCCTGGAAGATAGCCTCATCGAGGCTCTGCAGATGATCGCGCCCGGGACGCTCCTGCGGCAGGCGATCGACAACATCGTCCGGGCGCGGACGGGCGCCCTTATCGTTTTTGCCGACGAGCGGCAGATCGCGCCCATGATTTCGGGCGGCATCGACATCGACGTAGGGCTCAAGCCCATGATCCTGTACGAGCTGGCCAAGATGGACGGCGCAATCCTTCTCGATCGTGGCGGCTCCCACATCATCCACGCCAACGTCCAGTTGATGCCCGACGCGAGCATCGACTCCCAGGAGACGGGCACCCGGCACCGCACCGCCGAACGCGTGGCCAAGCAGCTTGGCGTGCTGGCCATCTCCATCTCCGCGGCTCGCGATGTGGTCACCATCTACGTGGGGGGGGTCCGCTACATCATGGATCCTATCCGGGTGATCCTCAGCAAAGCCGACCAAGCGTTGCTGACCCTGGAACGGTTCAAGAACCGCCTCAACCAGGTGGCATCCACACTTTCGCGATTGGAGTTCCAGGATGTCGTCGCGCTGTCGGACGTCACCAGCGTGCTGCAACGCGTCGAGATGGTGCTCGCGCTCTCGCATCTGATCGAGCGCTACATCATCGAGTTGGGCACCGAGGGCCGCCTGGTTCAGCTGCAACTCGAGGAGCTGCTGATGAACGTATGGGAAGAACGGGACGCGGTACTTGCCGACTACCTCTTCGATCCCACTCCGGCTCGTCTCGAGCGGGCGCGCGCAGCGCTTGTCGCGCTGCCTTCGGAGGAGCTCATCTCCATGGCCAGCATCGGGGCCATTCTCGGTTTTCCGGCCGACGCCGCGGCCCTCGACGGTCACGTGAGTCCCCGTGGCTATCGATTGCTCCGCAAGATCCCGAGGCTGGGCCCCGAAGCCATCGGCGCGTTGGTGGACAAGTTCGGGAGTCTGCAGGCCATCGTGGAGGCGCCCGTTGGGGAACTAGCGTCGATCGGGGAGGTTGGGCTCTCGCGGGCGCGCGAGATCAAGTACGGGCTGATCCGTCTGCGTGAACTCGATGTCGTGGAGCGTTCCGGCTGATGTTCCAGGCAGGTGACACGGTAGTCTATCCGCACCACGGCGCCGGCCGCGTGCTGGAGATCGAAGAGCAGGATTTCCAGGGGGAGTCTCGCCGGTACTACACGATTCAGATTCTCCACAGCGACATGACGGTCAAGGTCCCCGTGGACAGCGTGGAGAGGGCTGGCATCAGGCCGGTCATCTCCGAGCCCATGGTGGAGGAGGTCATGGGCGTGCTGCGGGATGACCCCACCAAGATGCCCTTGAACTGGAACCGGCGTGTGAAGCACAACCGCGACAAGATCAAGACCGGCGACGTCCTGGAACTGGCCGACGTCATCCGCAACCTGGCTCTGCGTGACCACGAGAAGGGCCTCTCCACCGGAGAGAAGCAGATGTTCAACAAGGCGAGGCGCATCCTCTCTTCGGAATTGATGTACGCCAAGGACCTGAACGCGGACGATGCCATTAGCCTGCTCGACGGTGTTCTCGCCGAGGTCTGCGCCCAGTCACATCTCTTGGAGAGCTGATCCGTGGTATTTGCCATCAGACTGGTGATGGCCCTCGTCGGTGGGGTGAGCTTCTATGAGCTCGGCATCCAGTACTTGCCTCAGCACCCGCGCTGGGGAAGCTACGCGCTATTCGTCTTCTTCGCGGTTCTGGTCGGCATAGGCATCGGGGCCGTGGTGGGCCACTACCTGGGAAGGGCGGTGGCCCGACTCGGACGAGTGCTCGATCGGGCCACGGGGCTCGTCACCGCAAGCGGTCTCATCTTCGCAAGTATCGGTCTGCTGATCGGCATGGCCATCGCGGCGCTCGGCAGCCTCGCCATAAGGAACCTGCCTGTGGTCGGCCCCTACTTGTTGCCTTTGCTCTTCGCCGTCAGCGGCTATCTCTTCGCTTACCTGGGCTACAAGCGCCACACCGACCTGGCGAGAGTGCTGGGCTTCAAGGGGCTTTTGCAACAGCCCGGGGCCAAGCAGTTTCTGCGGCCGAAGGTACTCGACACCTCGGCCATCATCGACGGGCGCATAGGCGAGGTCGCCGGCACCGGTTTCCTAGAGGGGGACGTGGTGATCCCGAGCTTCGTGCTGGAGGAACTGCAATCCATCGCCGACTCGGGCGAGTCGGGCAAGCGGGCTCGCGGTAGGCGGGGACTGGACACCGTTCACGGTCTGCAGGAGAGCGGCGTCCACGTGACCATCATCGAGCGGGATTTTCCCGCGGTCCCTGATGTCGACACCAAGTTGATACGCCTGGCCAAGGAGATGAAGGCCTGCATCCTCACCACCGACTACAACCTGGACAAGGTCTCGCAGATACAGGGTGTCGAGGTGCTCAACATGAACGAGTTGGCCCACGCGCTCAAGGCTACCGTGCTTCCCGGTGAGAGTCTGCGGGTGAGGGTACTTCGTGAGGGAAAAGAGTCAGATCAGGGCGTCGCCTATTTGGACGACGGCACCATGGTCGTCATCGAGGGCGGCCGGGGCCGCGTGGGTGAAGAGGTGACGGTGGAGGTCACCTCCATCCTCCAGAACCCGTCCGGGAAGATGGTCTTTGCGCGGATGGCATCCTGAGCCGCGAGCCCCTACTGAGGAGGTAGCTTTGGACCAACGCTCGGCTCGTCTTGCCTTGGTGGTGGCCGCAGCCGGCCACGGCACGCGTCTCAACTCGGGACTTCCCAAACAGTACATGCCCCTACTCGGCATCCCCATGTTGCAGCGCACCTTGAGCGTGCTCGCCGCTTGCGAGTGGGTCGACGCTCTGGTGGTCGCGGTCAACCCGCTCGACGTGGAGTACTGCGAAGAGGAGATACGGTTGGAGCACATCGCCAAAGTGGTCCGCGTCACCGGGGGAGATGAGAAGCGCTGGATGACGGTGCGCAACGGCCTGGGCGCCCTTGCCGAGGCGGGCACCTGGGACTTGGTCGGCGTCCACGACGGGGCTCGCCCGCTCGTGACCTGCCAGGAGATCGGCAGGGCGGTCGAGGCTCTCGCCGCCGACAGTAGCCTCGACGGCGTGGTGCTTGCGGTCCCCAGCGTCGATACCGTCAAGATCGTCGACGAGGCGGGGCTGATCACCCGCACCCCCGACCGGCGCACCCTGTGGCGCGCACAGACACCTCAGATATTCCGCCGGCAGGTGCTGATGGACGCCTACGCCCAACCGGACGAGGTCCTCATGGAGGCCACCGACGATGCCTCCCTGGTCGAAGCGCGGAAGGGCCGGGTCGCCGTGGTCGAAGGCTCGCCGGAGAACTTCAAGATCACAGACTGGGTCGACCTGCGGCATGCCGAACAGGTCCTGGCGGAGCGGCGCAAGTGACTCCGGAGCTTCGGGTGGGCCTGGGCTTCGACGCGCACCGCTTCGCAAAAGAACGGCCGCTGGTGCTGGGCGGCGTCAAGCTGCGCGACGATCGCGGCCTGCTGGGTCACAGCGACGCCGATGTGCTCGCGCACGCTATCATGGACGCCTTGCTCGGAGCCGCGGGCCTGGACGACATCGGCGGGCTGTTTCCGGACACCGACCCTGAGTTGGCCGGGGCCGACAGCCTCCAGTTGCTGCGCACCGTCGCCGATCTGCTTCGGCGCAAGGGGTGGGAGCCCGTGAATGTCGACGCCGTGGTCATCTGCGAAGAGCCGCGCATAGCCCCGCACAAAGCGGAGATGTCCCGGCGGCTGGCGGAGGCGATAGGCATCGACCAGGAGCGAGTGGCGCTGAAAGGCAAGACCACCGAGGGCCTGGGTTTTGCGGGGCGCAGCGAGGGAATAGCCGTGCAGGCGGTCGCGCTGGTGGAAAGAGAGAGAACAGACACATGACCGAGGTTCGCGTACGTTTCGCTCCCAGCCCAACGGGCTCCCTGCATGTGGGCAGTGCTCGAACGGCGCTCTACAACTTCCTCTTCGCGAGGCACAACCACGGCACCATGGTGCTGCGCATCGAGGACACCGACCTCAAGCGCTCCACCAGCGCTCACGATGCCAGCATCATCGACGACCTGGCTTGGCTTGGCCTGCAGGCCGACGAGGGGCCGGACGTCGGGGGCCCGCACGGACCATATCGGCAGAGCGAACGGGCTGATCTCTACGAGGCGGGGGTGCAGCAGCTGTTGGCCGCCGGCTGGGCCTACCCGTGCTTCTGCCCACAAGAGCTCCTCGACGAACGCAAAGAGCAGCAACTGGCGGCGGGGCAGATGCCCAAGTACGACCGCGCCTGCTGCTCGCTTACGTCGGGCGAGATCGGGGCTCGTCTTGCCGTCGGAGAGGAAGCAGCCATCCGCTTCCGTGTGCCCCAGGGGGACGTGACCTTCGCCGATCTCATCCACGGTCCCATCACCTTTTCCTCCGACGTGATCGGCGATTTCATCATCAAGCGGACTGATGGCGGCTACTCCTACAACTTCGCGGTGGTGGTGGACGACGCAGGCATGGAGATAACTCATGTGATCCGCGGTGAGGACCACATCACCAACACCGCCCGGCAGATGATGCTGTTCTCCGCCCTGGGCAAATCCGCGCCCCGGTTTGGGCATCACTCGCTCATCCTGGCCCCGGACGGCAGCAAGCTCTCCAAGAGGCACGGCGCCACCTCCATCGGCGACTTCCGGGGACTGGGATACCTGCCGGCGGCTATGGTCAACTACCTGGCACTGCTCAGCTGGCATCCGGCCGACGAGCGGGAGAAGTTCACGCTACAGGAGTTGGTCGAGGAGTTCGAGCTGGAGCGGGTGTCCAAGAGCCCGGCCATCTTCGACGTGCAGAAGCTGAACTGGCTGAACGGCCTGTACATCCGGGAGCTGCCGCCGCCGGAGCTGTGCGGGCTCATCGCGCCATTCCTGGCCGCGGCGGGCGTCGAGCTGGCGCCGGTGCAACGTGAAGTGGTGGCCGAAGCGGTGCAGGCCAACCTGGTGGTGCTGGGTGATGCCCCGCACTACGCGTCGGTGTTCGTGGAAGAAGCCGACCCCGCCACCTGCGCATACGCCGAAGCTCTGCTCACGGCTGGCGCCGACATGCTGTTCGGCTTGGCGGCGGAGGCCTTCGGCTCCATGGAGCATGAGTACCTGCCTGTCACCGAAGCCCGCAACCTGCTGCGCCGGCTGGTCGAGTCGGCCAAGGAGAAGGGCATCAAAGGCAAGGCTGTCTATCATCCGTTGCGGGTGGCGCTGAGCGGCCGCGAAGAGGGGCCGGAACTGTTCTATCTGGTCGCCGGCCTGGGCAAGAGCACCATTCTTGCGCGTCTCGAGAAGGCGGCGGCGTTTTTGGCCCGGGGAGGTTGCTGAGTCATGCGTCTGTACGATTCGCTCACGCAAGAGAAGCGGGAGTTCACTCCCCGGGATCCGGGCCACGTCACCATGTACTTCTGCGGACCCACCGTCTACAACTACGTGCACGTCGGCAATGCCCGGCCGTACGTAGTCTCCATGGTGGCCAAACGCTACTTCGAATCCCTGGGCCACTCTGTGACCCTCGCGGAGAACATCACCGACATCGACGACCGCATCATCCTCAAGGGCATCAATGAGGAACGCCCATGGAGCGAGGTGGCCGCCCGGTTCGCGCAGGCATATCGCGACGATACCGATCGGCTTGGTCTGGGCCGTCCGGACGTGGAACCGCTGGCCACCGAGCACATCCAGGAGATCGTCGACCTCATCGCCAAGCTTGTGGAGCGCGGTCACGCCTACCAGTCGGGCCCCGACGTGTACTTCGACGTGCGCAGCTCGGCCGGCTACGGCAAGCTGTCCAAGCAGCAGGTGGAGGAGATGCGCTCGGGGGCACGCATCCAAGTGGGCGAGGACAAGCACGACCCGCTCGACTTCGCCCTCTGGAAGGGCGCCAAGCCGGGCGAGCCGGCCTGGGACAGTCCCTGGGGCCCTGGCCGGCCGGGATGGCACATCGAGTGCTCGGCCATGAGCCTAAAGTACCTGGGGCCCGGATTCGACATCCACGGGGGAGGCCGGGATCTCATCTTCCCCCACCACGAGAACGAGGTAGCTCAGGCTGAGGGAGCCATCGACGGGCCGTTCGTCCGCTTCTGGATGCACAACGGCATGCTCAATCTCAGCGATCAGAAGATGTCCAAGAGCCTCGGCAACATCCTCACGCTCCGTGACGTGCTCGACCGGCACCGCCCCGAGGCGCTCATCGCCGTGTTCTTGGCGAGCCACTACCGCAACCCCATGGAGTTCAGCGAGGACGTGCTCGAGGAGGCGGAGCAGCAGGTGGACCGGCTGCGGAACGCCTTCCGGAAGCTGGCCGACAAGGCCGGTGAGGCAGGCGACGCCGCGCCCGGGCCTGGAGCCGCGCGCGGCTCCACAGGCGCCACCGGCACAGGGTGCGTCGCCCTCCTGGAGCATCTGGCCGCGCGCCGGCAGGCCTTCTCCGAGGCCTTGGCCGACGACCTCAATACGGCCGCGGCTCTTGCCGAGGTTTTCGGCATCGCGCGCGAAGCGAACGGCGCCTTGGCCGGCGGTGAGCTGGACGCTCTCACGGCCGCCCGCGTCCTCGACGACATGACCCGCATGGTCCACGTCCTGGGACTGGACGCTGTAGCCAAGACCGAAGACGAGATTCCTGCCGACATCGTCGCCATGGCCGAGGAGCGCCGGCAGTGCCGTGCCGCCCGGGACTTCGCTCGTGCGGACGCCTTGCGGGCAGCCCTGACCGAGCGCGGCTACGAAGTGAGGGACGCACCTGGTGGCTTCAAGATCGTCTCCATCAGATAGACCGACGCGCGAGCCTCAGGAGAGGTCCACCGAGACCCTCATCTACGGGCGCAACGCGGTGCGGGAAGCCCTGAGGGGTCGCAGGCGAGTGCACGCGGTCTTGCTCGCTTGCGCGGCCGGGAGCGAACTGGACCGCGAGCTGACAGCATGGTCCAACACAGCCGCCGCTGCCCGTGGAAGCCGGCCGACGCCCAAGATCGAGAGAGTGTCTCCGGCCGAGCTCACTGCCAGGCTCGGGACACCCGACCATCAGGATATCGCCGCCCTCGTCGATCCCTATCCCTACGTCGACGAAGGCCAACTCCTGCGCACGCACACCCTGCTGATCGCTCTAGACCAGATTCAAGACCCACACAACCTGGGGGCGATCATCCGCACCGCCGAGGGAGCGGGCGCTGGAGTGCTCATTACTCGGCATCGTGCGGCCGACGTGACCGCGGCGGTGGTCAAGGCATCTGCCGGAGCCACCGAGCATGCGCTCGTGTCCCGGGTGAGAAACCTGGCGGACTTTCTTTCGGGGGCGAAGAAGGCAGGCTTCTGGATCTACGGCTCCGCGGCCGACGCCGAGGA
>PMIZ01000056.1 GCA_003157225.1 Actinomycetota bacterium
AGCACTTCGATCCGGACGCCTACGCCGACGTCCTCGGCGCCTTCTTGGCGGAGCGAAGCCCGCTGCTCGTCCTACTGGGCCACACGGCCTGGTCCATGGATCTCGCTCCCGCCTTGGCCGTGCGCACCGGGCATCCCTTGGCCACCGATTGTGTCGACGTCCTTCTCGACGGACCGGCAGTGAAAGTGGTGCGCCAGGTCTACAGCGGCAAGATGTTCGCCCGCTCGGCGTTCCGCTCCGCCGGCTCCTACCTGGTCACCGTACGTCCGGGGTCGTTCCCGGTGGGGACCACGTCTGGCCGGCAGACCACGATCACGCGGGCGAGCGCCCCCGTCTTCTCCGCGGCTGCCCAAAGGCGGTTCGCCGGCTTTCGCGATTCCAGCGGGGGAGGGGTGGACATCACCCAGGCGGACGTGCTGGTGTCCGTGGGGAGAGGAATCGGCGACCAGGAGAACATCGAACCGGCCCGCGAAGTGGCTGCCCTGCTTGGGGGCGCCCTTTCCTGCTCGCGCCCGGTAGTGGACAAGAAGTGGCTGCCGAAATACCACCAGGTGGGCACGTCCGGCAAGTCGGTCAAGCCGAAGGTCTACCTCGCTCTGGGCATCAGCGGCGCCTTCCAGCATGTGGCGGGCATCACGGGGGCGGGCACGGTCATCGCCGTCAACAAGGACAGGAAGGCACCGATCTTCCGGGCGGCCGACTTCGGGGCGGTGGCGGACGCGCTCGGTGTCCTCGCCGCTCTCAAGACGGAGCTTCTCAAGAAGTAGCAGTCGAGAGGGGGAATGGTGGCGGCCCAAGACGAGGACACGGTCCAGACACTCATCCAGCGGCGATAGTGCTCATCCCGGACGGGTGGACTATGGGCACTCTCCAACCACCGCTTCTATCCCAGCAATGAATCGGTCCAAGATCCTGTTCGCGATTCCGGTGCTTATATATTGATCGAGGCCTGCAGGCCGCGCGACATCTTCGGCCCAGGCCAGTATCGTGAACTCCCACGCTATGCTCTCCGCGTCAATGTCTTTCCGAATCGTCCTGAGGGGTGCATTTATTCCGATTCAAGCTGCTATCCGGTGGTATTCGTGACTTAGCCCACCGAGTCGGTTCACATGGACGACCTCACCGCCAGCGCGGCTTGAGGCCAGTTGGGGCTCAGGGGTTTCGAGAGACAACCCCCGATGCGGACGCTCCTTATCGTAGTGGCTGACGTACTCCCTCAAGGTCCGCTCGAGGTGACGTTCGCCCAAGACGAGAATGTGGTCCAAACACTCATGCCGGACGGTTTTCACGAAGCGTTCGGAAAAAGCGTTTGCCATCGGCGAGCGCATCGGGGTGCGGATGACGCGGACGCCTTCCGAGCGAAAGACCTCCTCAAACGGCCCCGAGTACTTGGCGTCACGGTCACGGATCAGGAACCGGGCTCTATCTCTGGTAGAATGCGGCTTTCTCCGCCTGGCGCAGGACAAGACCCTCATGAAGATTGCGGTCAGACCGTGACCTGTCCAGGGTAAGGACGGACTGCTGAAGTTAGAAGCCTTCCACAAAGGCGTCGAACCCGAGTACGTTGCGGTCCGGAAGGCCGTGCTGCTTCTACGGCTTGGCCGCCACATCCCGGAGTAGCTTGTCCAGTATCTTGTCGGCAATGCCATCGGTCACGAAGCTGGAGACTCCCTGCAAGAGCACAACGTCCTTGGCATATCCGAAGCCAAGCAGGCTCCAAGCCACGACCTTGCTGTCCACATCCTTTCCTATCGTGCCCTGCTCCTTGCCTTCCTCGACGATATCGGCGAGCCGCTGCACGGTCGCGAGCTGCCGCCGTGCCAGTTGTTCGGTCAACTGCTCGTCACGCCCGGCCGCTATTAGTTCGAACAGCGGCAGGATCGCTGACTCGGGACGTTCCACTATCTTGCTCTCGTGCGCCGACCCTGCGAGCTCACGAAGGCGTTCGTAGATGTTCGGGTTCTGAGAAGAGTCGATCCACTCGAAGACGCGATCCTTGATCAGATCGAGCACCGCGATGAGGATATCGGTCCGGTTGGAGAAATGGTTGTAGAGCGCGGGCGGCGAGACGCCCGCTGCACTGGCTATCTGGCGGAGCGTCACCGACTGAACGCCGTGGGCGGCGATCAATTGGAGCGTGATATCCGCTATCTGCCGTTTCCGCTGAGCCTTGGTCCAGCGGCCGGGGCGGGTACTGGCGGCAATCTCTTGGGCGGTCATGCGGCGAGCTCTCCTTGAGATCGAAGGTTATTGACATTCTATCACGTAGCCGCTATTAATTAACTTCATTAAGGGAAACGAGGCGTTCTCCACCGTGGACGCCATGGCGCTATTCAAGTAGGCGACTCAGGAGAGGAGACGGAGCAACATGGACATTCCCCGTATGGGACTGACCACCGAGTTTCTCTACAGGGCGCACGTCGACGTCGACGAGTTTCTCGAGGTGGGAGACACGTTCCGCGGCCGACGGACCATCGTGAAGGTGAAGGCCGGCTGGTTCGAGGGACCCAAGCTGAAGGGCGAGATCCTCCCCGCCGGCGGAGACTGGTTCGTCATGCGTCCCGGCGGAGTCGCGGAGGCCGACGTCCGCGACGCCTATCGCACCGACGACGGTCACCTCATCTACGTGAGCTACCGGGGCATAATCAACGCTGCGCCCGAGGTCTGGGCGCGGCTCGCCCGGGGCGAGGACGTGCCGTACACCGAGTACTACGCGCGGATGCAGCCCATGTTCGAGACGGCGGCGGACAACCCGTACGGCTGGCTGAACAACATCCTGGCTGTGAGCGTAGGCAAGCAGGGGGCGCAGGGCATCACGTACGACGTGTACCAAGTGCTCTAGGGCGCCCGTCCCAGACAGGGCCTCTTCCTTGGGCGGCCAGGCGTTTACGCCTGGCCGCCTCATCAAAGACGCAACCCGAGAAAGAGGGGGACATGAAGGTATTGGCGATTTCCGGCGGTTTCAAGAACGGCACGAACGACGCTATGGCCAAAGAGGCGCTCATGGGGGCGCGGGAGATGGAAGCGGAGCTAGAGTTCATCCACATGCTCGATCTAGATCTCAAGGTCTGTACCGGGTGCCTGACCTGCGTCACCGGGCCGAGCGGGATCGTGAACGGGGGTCCCGCCAACTGCATCCAGAAGGACGACTTCCTCTGGCTGACCGACAAGATCTACGACGCGGACGGGATCATCTTCGTGATGCCGGTCTTCGAGAAGATGGCGCCGGGCTTCTTCAAGGCGTTCGAGGACCGGTTCGGCGGACCCAGCCGCGACGTGGCGCTGCTGACGGTCGCTCAGCGCATCCACGATGCCAAAGGCCTCACGACGCCCGGTCCCGACCCCCGCGCTTTCCAGCGGCGATTCGCGACCTACATCGGCATCGGCGGAAGCGACTGGACCACCTGGATGTCGGCCAACTTCAACATGTTCGGCAATGCTCCCATGTTCAAGGTCGTCGACGACCTCACCTTCAGCTGGGGCAAGTCCATCATCATGGACGACGAGCGGGTGGAGCGCATCCGTGAGACCGGCCGCGCCATCGCCCGGGCCTGCGCCGACCCTGACAGCTACAAATACCTCGGCGACGCCGGCATCTGCTCCAACTGCCANNCAACCTGATGCCGGGCAAGATCAAGCACGCCGACGGCATCGCCGAGCACGAGCGAGAGTTCCACGAGGTCACACAGACGGACGAGTACAAACGGCGGATGAAAATGTACCGCGACTTCATCAAGGGCTTGAAGCCGGCGCATTGACAACCTGACCGGGCCCTGATATTAGTGAACTTAATTAATAAGACGAGCCGTTTGGCGGGAGCAAGTAATACCGAAATGAGCGATTGGGGTACACGTCAGGAGATCTACAGCGGCGACGGGATCCGTCTGAAAGTTCCGGGATACCACTCGGTCCCCCAGCAGGTGCCGTACGGGGCCGAGGTCGAGGGTGTGTACTTCGACGGGTACCCTCAGATCGTAAAGGAGCCGGGGTCTCAACCGACATACGCCTTGAAGGTGCTCCATCATCAACTTCGCCTCGGCCAACGCGTATGTGTCGCTCCCCAGTGGCGTCCTGGCCCACTGCGCCACCAAGCGAGGAGTGCTGGCCATGACCCGTCAGCTGGCCTCGGAGGGCGCGAAGCACCATATCCGTGCCAACACGATCTCTCCGGCGCTGATCGTGACATCCCACACCAAACAGCGGCTCGACCACGAGCCTGGCTTCAAGGAGATGGTCCTGAGCTGCCTCATGCTCGATCGCTTGGGCACGCCTGACGACATCGCCTACTGCGCCACCTACCTAGCCTCGGACGAGTCGAGCTGGGTCACCGGGACCGACATCAGGGTCGACGGAGGGGCTACCGCCTTCTAGCCGCGGCCGCGAACGGAAAGGGAGCGTCATCGACGACGATATGCTCATCTACCCGCTGTTCCCCATGGTCTGGGACGACATGGCCGACCACGTGGCGGATAACCACGAGGCGATCGGCCTGCCTTTCAACACAAAGAGGGAAATCTCTTGAGCGACTACGGTGTCGCGTTAGTCACGGCGTCGGCGACCCGGCTCAGCCGGGTGCGGAGGGGAAACGGCCGCCTTGGCTACTGGCCGCATTGCAGCTCAGTCCGCGGCCGAATACGTCGGCGCGGTCCAGGGAGCCAGAGGATGAGAGTGACTATCGAAGACGACTGCATCCGCTGCGCGCTGTGCGAGGATCTCATTCCCGATGTCTTCCAGTTTGATTCGAGAGCCGACGCAATCGTGGTCAAGCGTGACCCAATTCCTTCCGGTAGGGAGGAGGCAGTCGCGCAAATGGCCGCAGACTGCCCTATGCAGGCGATTGAGGTCTTGTAGCGGGCGGGGTGGCACTCCGGAGAACCTGCATGGGGGGTTGCGTCGCTGCTTCTTGCGCGGAACCACGTCTACTCGGTAGTCAGCGATGCAGAGACCATCGACCCCGGAGGGAGGAAGAAGAACTTACATAGAGCAAGCAGCGGAACTACGTCTGGAGCGTTTCAGGGAGCAATCCCATCAGGAGGACAGAAATGTACAGCAGGAAAACCAGATCTCTGTTCGGCATTTTCTCGCTCGCGCTTGTGATCGTTCTCGTGTTGCTTGTCGCCGGCTGCGGGAACAGCACTTCGACTACTACGACAGCCGGGCCAGCAACCACAGCTGGGCCAGGGACCACGGCAACTCCCACCACCGCCGCGCCGTCTAGTGACACGACCGCCAGCGCGCCAATCACGATCAAAGTGGGCTCCCTGGCCGCTCTGACCGGCTTCTTCTCGGCGGCCGACACCCAGAACGACCGTGAGCTTCGCATGATGGCGGACATCATCAACGAGCAAGGTGGCCTGGTAATCAACGGTCAGAAGTACGTCTTTGAGATAGCCACAGAGGACACCAAGAGCGACGTCGCCGGCGTTAAGTCGGCCGCCGAGCTTCTCGTTGATAACGACAAGGTCAAGTACGCTGTCGAAACGATCGGCTTCTTTGCAGTTTCCGCGAACGATGTCTTTGAGCAGGCTCAGGTCCTTCACGTGAACGACTACCCGACCTTGCTCCCCGACGAGATCAACGCGAACACTCCCTACAAATTTGCCGGCACCAACGGCTACCCGGGTAACATAGTCGCTGCGCTGGCTGCCCTTAAGCAGAACTATCCTAACGTCAAGACCTTCGTGTACGCTCAGCCGGATGACGGCACGCAGAAGTACGCGCAGACCATTCTGACAGACGCAGCTTCCCGCGTTGGTTTGACGCAGGTCGGGGACATCGTCACCTTCGCGAATGACGCGGTCGACATGAACGCGACCGCCACCAAAATCGGCCTTGCCAAAGCCGATGCCGTCATCATGACTGGTATGCCGGCCGCGGCCGGCGGGACTTTCAAGGCCCTGCGCACCTCCGGCGTCACTAGTCCCTGCGTCTATGTCGGTGCGACCAGCGCCGCCGACATGACGACCGTGACCGGCAAGGACGCCGCGAACGACATCATCACGCTCGGCGTGTTCCCGGATGATCCAAACAACCCGCCGGTACTGACCGAGATCTACAAGCGGATCATCGCGAAGTACGGCTCGGTGTCGTTCACCGGCGAGTTTGCGAACTGCCTGTACGTGATCGACAAGGCGATGGAAAAGGCACAGAGCGTTGAGCCGGCCGCTGTCAAGGCGGCCCTGGAGACCATGGGCACCATAGACACCATCTACGGCACCGGAACTCTCTGCGGCACGAAGACATACGGCACGAGCGCTCCTCACGGAGTTGCCCACCCCTGCCCGGTGACGCTCATCAAGAACGGAGTTGGTTCTTCGGGTGGCTGGGTGAAGGATACAGTCTACCCATGATCTTTCAGGTGATCTGAGACAGAAATTGGCCGGGGTCAGACAACTCAAGGTCGTTTGACCCCGGCCCTCACGGCCGCGCAGAACTCGGGAGAGACAAAGATACGATGAGCACAGGGTTACTCGTAGGGGTCTTTACAGGTGTGCTGGTCTTGTCGGCTATGTACATGCTGGCTGCGCTCGGCTTCGCCTTTATTTTCAACATGCTCGGCATCATTAATTTCGCTCATGGTTCTATCTATATGCTCGGCGCTTATATTTGTTACACACTAGTCGAGGCACTTTGTATAAACAGCTGGCTAGCACTTTTTTTGACAGTGATTATTTCCTTTGGAATCGGCCTTATTCTAGAACGGATCTGCTTCCGTCCATTTGTGAAGGACTTTACCAGAGTTGTCATGGTGTGTGTCGCGATAATCGTCATTTCACAGACTACGGTCAATATTTTGGCTGGAACCAAGACCCAGGCTATCCGTCCTTTCGTTCTTGGGACTGTTTCGTTTCTGAGCCAGACGATCAGTCTAGAGAGAGTGGTCACGCTTGCAATCGGCCTTTGTCTGTTAGCACTCATCGTGTTCTTCGTCAGGCGAACGACGATCGGGATGCAGATGGAGGCTATTGCGCAGAACCGAACGGGGGCCGAGCTACAGGGCATTTACGTCCATAGGGTATCTGCGTATGCCAGCGTGATCGGGTGCGCACTCGCCGTCATAGCCGGCTCCCTCATGGGAGCATATTTGACGTTGACCCCGTCCATGGGGGGTACGATGCTCGGCAAGGTGCTGATGGTGGTCATGCTTGCCGGAGCGGGCAGTACGGGCGGAATCTTCATCACCGGCCTCGTTGTCGGTGGCCTGGACGCGATTCTTCCGATAGTGCTCTCAGGAGCGACGAGCGATGCCGTCGCGGTCGGGGCCATAATCGTCCTACTACTCATCCGCCCGCAGGGCTTCTTCGGTCATGAAGCGTAGACTCGGGCAGCATCCCGACGCAGCCCTCGGTGCTGTGCTGGTGGCTATCGGGCTGGCGCTGCCGCTCATCGTCACCTCTCGTCATTGGCACACCACACTCATCAACATCCTGCTGTTTCTGATCGTCAGCGTCAGCCTGAGGTTCATCTATCTATCTGGGCAGCTGTCTTTTGCCCATGGGGCGTTCATGGGTATCGGCGCCTATCTGGCGGGGATGGGTTCGAAGTGGCTGCATCTGCCGGCAGCAGCCACGTTTGTCCTCGGCGCGGTGGGGGCGATGGTGCTGGGCATAATCACCGGCTATCCCTTCTCGAGGCTTCGCGCTCTCTACTACGGCATGGCCACTGTCTTCTTGGGTTTGGGTATCGTTCTGTTCATCTCCACCGGCGGAGTGTGGACAGGTGGAGCTACCGGGCTGAGTGGCATTGCAGGTGTTTTCCACGGTGCCACCCGTTACTACTACTTCTTTCTCGGGCTCACGACGGTGTCCCTCCTGATCATGCACCGGCTCGAATTCTCGCGTATCGGCACTAACTTCAAGGCGATTGCGCAGTCCCACCTCGTGGCTGGCAGCATCGGCATTAACGAGAGACAGTGCAGGATCGTCGCGGTCGCCATCGGTTGTTTCTTCGCTGGTCTCGCAGGCGCCGGCTACGCGCACTACAACCAGATCCTTTCGCCCAAGAGCTTCGATCTTACCGCCACGCTTTGGATCCTCATGTACGTGCTCATCGGTGGCATAGGCAGTTTCTGGGGACCGATTGTGGGGACGATAATCTTGCTGCTGATCCCTGAATTCTTCCGCAAACTCGGCATTTATTCGCCATACGTCTCAGGGGCCGTTCTTTTGCTGGTCGTCTATCTGTTGCCGCAGGGATTGGTCGGCATCCCCTCATTGATCAGAAGACTCCTTGCGGCGCGAGAGTCCGAAGCGCTGGTCATCGCCGGGGTGCCTGAAGCGCCTCTCGCTGCTGAGACCGTCACCGACGGGAAGGAGAGCGACCAGTGATGCTTCTTCAAACCGTCGGGCTATGCAAACGCTTTGGTGGCTTGCCGGCCATCAACGAACTGAATATGCACGTGCACAAGGATGAGATCGTGGGGCTGATCGGGCCCAATGGGGCGGGCAAGTCGACCCTTTTCAATCTCGTTACGGGCGTATTGATGCCGACGAGCGGAAAGATTTACTACGATGGCGTCGACATTACCAAGAAGAGCCCTTACGCTGTGGCAAAGTTGGGCATAGGCCGCACCTTCCAGCTCAACCCGCTGTTCGGTGACTTCACGGTGCTTGAAAACGTGAAGACCTCCTTCTACCTGCACCCGCATACCAGCATGATCGAGATTTTCTTCAGCACGCGCCGGCACCGTAGGAACGAGGCGTTCATCCACGAACAAGCCCTGGAAATCCTCGAAGTGGTCGGCCTGCAGGACGTGCCCAATGAGCTCGCCAAGAACCTGCCTCACGGCTACCAGAAGATGCTTGGTGTTGCGCGGGCGCTCGCGACCCAGCCTTCGATGCTGCTCCTCGACGAGCCGCTTGGCGGGATGAACCCAGGCGAGATCGATTTCAGCCTCAAGGCCATTGCCTCGATGCGCGCCCAAGGCAAGACGGTGCTTATTGTCGAGCACAACATGCAGGTATTGGACATCTGCGACAGGGTCGTCGTGATCAGTTTTGGCGAGCAGATCTCGGAGGGCACGCCTGCGGAAGTAAGGGCGGACAAGAACGTCATTGCCACCTATCTTGGCGGTGGAAAGCGTTGTTAGAAATAAATAGCATAACCGCGCACTACGGCAAGTCCGTAGCGATCCAAGACGTCTCAATCAAAGTCGAGGCCAATTCGGTAGTAAGCCTCGTGGGCGCGAATGGCGCGGGCAAGAGCACCGTGCTGAAGGCCATGATGGGCATGGTGCCCCTCACGTCGGGCTCGGTTTTCTTCAAGGGACAGAGGATTGACGGACACGCAACTCAGAGCATTGTGAGGGGCGGCATCGTCCTTGTGCCCGAGGGGCGGCAGCTATTCCCCTACATGAGCGTTCTGAAGAACCTGAAGCTGGGTGCGAGCCTGCGCAAAGACTCAGACGGCATCCAGCGCGATCTGGACATGGTCTATCAGCTCTTTCCCAAGCTACGCGATCGGGCCAAGCAGAAGGCGGGCACGCTCAGTGGCGGCGAGCAGCAGATGCTGGCCATTG
>PMIZ01000306.1 GCA_003157225.1 Actinomycetota bacterium
TTTCTCCATCCGCTGGCGCGCGAGCTGATCTCGCTTGTCGTCCAGCTCACCAGGATGACGGTCGGAAACGAAGGTGCCCCTGCCGACAACAGCGTAGATGAAGCCGCCACGTTCCAACTCCTCCCACGCCTTCTTCACGGTGATCACACTCACCTCGAGCTGGCGGGCGATAGTACGGATGGGAGGGAGCGGGGAGCCGGGCTCGAGTTCCCCTTTTACGATCTGTGCCGCGAGCTGATCCTTGATCTGCTCGTAGATCGGTGTCCCGGAAACGGCGGAAACGATGATGTCCATCGGCTAGAGGTCGACCATCGGTTAGAGGTCGACCATCTCGAAGTTGGCCGCCGCCTTCTTGTTCGCCCAGATCGTCGCGCAGGCGAACGCAGCGATTCCGACGGCCAGGGCAGCCAACTGATAGGGCAGGTGGCCCAACCCCGCGTCGTTGAACAACGTCGAAACGGCAGGAATGACGAGGGGAAGAGTGTTGAGGATGGCCGCCACTGCAACTGAGATCAGGGCGCCCCCGAGAAGCGGCCACAGCATGCGGTACGGCTTCTTGTAGCTCCCCGGCACATAGATGGCGTTGAAGATCGCATACATCAGGAAAGCCGTGCCAAAGAAGGCGAAGTTGGTGTTCATGCTAGCGGTGTTGTTTTCGGGGTAAAGCCGCAGTCGGACAACAGCGCAGATCGCCGCTATAAATATGTACGCAAGTTCCCATCCGACGATGGTCCACGTCCTCGCCGTCACAATATCTTTCTTGCGTACGGGAAGAAGCGTGGCGAAGATGAGGTTGTTGTTCGCCTTGTCGGTCTGTGCGACGACCATTACCAGAATGAACAGGTAAATGAAAGCGATGTAGTACAGCCACTGGGGAATGAGCAGCAGCGCAGCCAAGAGGAGAAATGCCCATAGAGCCTGATGCATGTCGAGCCGCAGTTCTTTGCAGATCAGGTCTTTCAGCATGGGTGGTCACCTCTCCAGCATCGGGCGGTCGACCCGCTCGTGGTAGATCATTATGTCCTCGATGTCGGCAGGCTCGACCGCCAGACTCGTCCCGGCCGGGATGGTGTCAACCCTCATCAGGCCTGTGAACCCGAGGTCGGTCTGCTTGTAGCCGACCAGTGCCGTCCTGATGTCGTCGGTGAACTCGCTCTTTGTCCCCTTGACGATCCTATACGCGCCCAGGAAGTCGTCCTTCTCATCGCTCGCGACGAGGCGGCCTTTCGCGATGTACGTTACGAAATCCGCGCATTTGTCCAAGTCGGAGGTGATCTGCGTCGAGAAGAGGATGCTGCGTGTGCCGTCCTCGATGATGGCGCGGAAAAGATCCAGCACCTCGTCGCGTGAGACGGGATCGAGGCCGGATGTCGGCTCGTCTAGCATCAGCAACCTGGCTCCATGGGACAGGGCCAGGGCGAGGGCGTACTTGACTTTCATCCCGGAACTCAGTTGCTCCACCGTCTTCGTATCATCGAGGTCGAATTGTGCCAGGTAGACCCGGTAAGCCTTCTCCTCCCAGCGGTCATAGAACCGGCGATAGGTATCGGTGAGGCGGGAGACCCTGGTGCGCGGGTAGTAGGCGAACCCTCCCAACATGAAGCCGATATCCTGCTTGAGCGCCAGTTCGTCCGCGCGAAACTCCCGGCCAAGAACAGACACCGTGCCCGAGTCGGGACGGACGAGGTTCATGATCGACTTCAGAGTCGTGGTCTTGCCTGCGCCGTTACGGCCGATGAACCCCATGATGTAGCCGGGTTCAAGGCTGAAGGAGACATCGTCCAGCACGAAGCTCTGGTACCGCTTCGTCAGATGCCGGACTTCCAAGAGTGCCATGCCAACCTCCACATTGGGTATATCGTATATACACAATATGGCATCTTCCGGAGGTGTGTCAAGCCTCCCGTGGGCTCTTGTCCCCTCGCTCCCACCTCAGTGGTCTGAGGCTGCCGCCAGAGAGACGGACGAATTAGCGCTTGCCTCTTGCCCTACGCACCAAGTCCACATCGGCGAGTGGAGGCGTGCGCGCTGCCCCAGGGTACTGCGGTGCGAGTGGGTCTGGAAAGGATGTCACCCGAGGGCTTGACCTATGCCGGAACCGGCTTTGCACCCAGCGAGCTGCCTTCGCCAACCGTCGGATCAGCGGGCGACAGCGGTTACGAGCTCTACACCATCGCGGGAGTGGATCCCGCCCAGGCGATCGCGGTCAAGTTCATTGCCGCGAGCCTTTCCGAGAAGGGCGCGCCCTACCGGACTCAAACAACCAGGGGCGCAGCCTCCGGATGGAGGCTGCGCCCGAATGGTTAGGTGACGCAGGCGGTGTGCCGACCGCACGGCCTGCCTAGTGCTGTCCTCAGTTGGAACTGGTCGACGAACTGGCGCTCGCAGCGCTGTTCGGGGCGCCGGGGCTGTCAGCGCCACCGCGATGCATGCCACCCTGCGGGGCGTTCTCAGTGCTGACCACCTTGAACGACGCGTCCAGGTACATCTTCACACTGGTGCCGTCGGACTTCTTGACGAAGGCCTCGTATTTGATGCTGCTGTCGGAGTTGTCGGTCTCGTTGCTGGCGCGGATGAGCGTGGACCCGCTGCCGGCCGCCGCGAGCGCAGCTGCCTGTACCCGAGCCAGAGTGTCGCCGGTCAAAGCGGTTTCGCCGTTGCCTCGCGCGCCCGGACCTCTGTCGGTGGGTGCTGCGGCCGTCGTGTTGGTTGTGTCCTGCGTCGCGCCTGTCAAGGACGTATCGGCCGCAGTGGTCACCGTCCCTAGCGCGGTGGTGTCGGTGGACGAGGACCCGCTCATGGCGAAGGCCGCTCCACCGATAGAGAGGGTGAGTACCGCGACTGCCAGGGGGATGACCCATTTGTTACTGATCTTCATACAGTTCTCCTTGCTCGAGTACGGAAGCCGTTGGCATGAACCAACGGTTAGAGTATGCAGGCGCTGAGATAAGGTTCAGGTAAACGTAGGGTTACAATCCCGTAATCCGTGCCCTCGATCCACGCGGTCCCGACCGAAAGCACCATCCTGGCCTCATCAGAGTGAGGCTGGAGGTCAGTCTTGTCCGAGACCTGAGGCGCGGGTATCCTGAACGCGCTTGTCCCACAGATGGAAAGGAAGCCACCTGCTATGCCAATCGTTTCCATAACCATCCTGCCCCAATCCGCTGAGAAGAAAGCTGAGATGGCGGTAGCCATCACCAACGAGATTCACCGCATCACCGACATCCCCAAGCAGGCCATCGTCGTTGCTATCTACGAGGTCCCGGCCGAGAACTGCGCAACCAACGGTGTGATGGTCTGCGATCAACTCCAGGCAGCGCACTAAGACCTGGTCGAATCTCAGGCATAACCAGAAGGCGGCCGCTGGAGGGGCTGACCCTTCTTCTTGAAGTCCCTTCCCTGAAACAGTCTGCCGCCGTCGAAGACCGTCCAGTACAGCCCACTCATGGCCGCACTCCGCCGGCCGTGCCGACTGTCGATTGGCATCACATCTCAACTCACACGGGAGCGCCGGTCAGCGGCTCGAAACAGCACGGACTCGCCTGGCGAGCAGTCTGGCGATGGCGTAGGTGACGACGCCCACCGCGAACGGGATCGCGATTGTCAGTTCGGCAAGCTGGGCCAGCCCGGCGGTGCTGTTTTCGGCTCCGATGATCCACCACAACGATCCCCGGAAGCTGGCGACGACCGGGACGCTCAGAGCCACGAGGACTGCTGCGTAAACGAGCGGCGCCGGCCGGCGTCGGGGCCGTTCGACGAGATGAAGGTAACGGCCTGCGATCACGATGAGGGCGAAGACGCTGCAACTGCTCACGGCCACGAACCATATGGCCAGGGCCGGCCGGTACCCCTCGAGGACTATCTGTGGGCTGTCGGTGAACATCGACAACAGAACAGCGAACACTCCGGTTGCCCACAACGGATGCCGGCGCACCTGCGTGATCACTGAGCGATCGGTCCAGCAAACGGCGCGCACCAGGCGCTCGCCGGGTCGCCCGAGACGGGAACTCTCGCGCTCCAACAGGATGACAGCATCCGCCAACCAATCTGGCTCCGGCGGAGCCTGTCCTCTCGGCCACGTCGTCCGCCGAGCCTTGCGGAGGTATGCCGTCACCACGAGAACCGTTGCCGACATGAGGATGAGAACAGCGATCAGACCGGCGGACGCGGGCGTGGTGGTCGCAATGTGTCCTGCTGCGACGATGCTTACCCACTCGCTGGCCAACGTCACGGCCATGGCCATGCAGAGCAGCCAGCAGATCTGAAGCAGATCGAGAGCACGGCGGGCGGGCAGTGGTTCGAAGCGGCGACACAGCCGAAGCCGAACCGCCGACAAGCACACGAGCAGCGGCATCGCTACGAACATGAAGGAGATCAGCGCATCATACGGGTCGTCTCGCCAGGCGGTGTGCACGTAAAGGCCCGGTATCTCCTTCGAAAACCAGATGTCCGCGTAGAAGGCGAGGCAAGCGGCCAGAACAGCCCCAACTGCGCGGCCTAACGTCCGGCGGCGTTGATCTCCGACCGGGAGTATGTCGGTGTTCATAGAGAACCCCATGGTCGGACTTTACCCCGACGTTCGAAGAGCGTCCAGTGTCGCCCATTGCTCCTGTTAATGGGAGATGGCACCGGCCCAGGGGTCGTATCACTGAGGCGTGGCTCTGAACCTCACCCCTCGAAAACCCGAACGATGGCGTCAGTATCCGTGACCCAGCCGAAGATGTTCTCCACGTTCCAGCATGCGGCCTCGACAGTCACCGGCGGACATTGGGTGAAGACGGCGTCGGACACGAGGATTGGCCAGTAGTCGAGCGAGAAGGCGTCCATCAGCGTGGCGTTCACGCAGATGTTCGTCGCCCCGCCAATGAAGACGCAGTACTTGGTGCTCGCCGTCTTGAGAACCAGGTCGAGATTCGTACCTGCGAAGCCGCTGTAGCGCTGTTTGCGTACGATCGGTTCGCCGGGAAGCGGGGTTAGCTCATCCACGATACGTTCTCCCCAGGTTCCGTGGATGATCGCTTTGTCCGCTAGGTCGGGGCGCTTCCGCAGCATCACCATCCCGATCTCTTTGTGGTAGTTGGGAGAATCGGGGCCGCCGGCGTTGGTGAGACCCGGGTCGTAGCTCATGGTGACGAACACGACTGTGACGCCGCTCGCTCGGGCTGCCTCGATTATCCTCTTGTCGGGCTGGATCATCGCCCGCGCGCCGGCTGTCGGCCACCCGGCGAGGTCGAACAGGCCCCCCTCGCAAACGAAGGCGTTCTGCATGTCGACGCAGATGACGGCGGTCCTGTCGAGATCGATCTCGAGCGGCTCCGGTCGAGCATCGAGCGTCACGAGTCTCGCGGTTCCCATCAGCATCCCTTCGTCGCGCCATCGGATATCCGGTCCCAGCTGCCGGTCATTGTAGCAAGGCAAAACGGGAAGCCGGCCGGCCGCGGCCCGGGTAGCCGCCGGTCGCTGGTCGTTCGAAGAGCGTGCAGCGTCGCCCACGTCCTTGTCCGATTGAGCTTGCGAGTTTCTGTCCGGACAGACCGCTAGAATTGAGACGAGGCCGACCAGAAGGGGGAAACCGTGGACCCTGACAACCCGATCGTGAAGTTATGCGCGCAAGGCATGGAGGCTGAAAGCGCAGGCGACCTCACGGGAGCTAAGGCGTATTTCAAGCAAGCATGGGACGAGGCTTCCGACGACTGGGAGAGATGCGTGGCGGCACACTACATAGCTCGACATCAGAATACGCCCGAAGCGACCCTCCACTGGAACGAGGAGTGCCTCACGTACGCGAAGGCCGTTGGGGACGAGACCGTGACGGGATTCTATCCTTCGCTCTATTTGAATATCGGACATTCCCACGAGATGTTGGGCCATCGGGAGCAGGCAATCGAGGGATACCGCAACGCGGAGAAGTTCCTGCGAACTTTGCCTCCCGGACCGTATGCCGACATGGTGAAAGATGGCGTGGCGAGGGGAATTGACCGGATGGGCTGTCGACCACAGGACGCGGAATGACGTCAAGAACGAACCTGCCTTGCCAAGCCGACCAGCCTCTGGTCTCCTCATTGGTCTCCATCCATATGGTCAGTTCTAGGTCTTTTCGTTTTCTGCCAGAACAACTGCCTGCGCAGGAAAGAGGGCCCGACTGAAACGGAGGTTCCCTTGTCCGATTGGAAAGACGACTCCCTTCCGGGACACATTGAGCGGCTGGCGGAACCCGGCAAGTGGCCGGAATACTATGCGGGAATCCGAGTCCTCGCATCCGTGGAGGATGCCAAGCGGCTGATTTGCGAATGGGCCGATCAAGCTGGATGGGCTCCCGTCAAGGAGCAACTGCCCTCGCTCGTGTTTCAGAGGAAGGGCCTGCGTGGGTTGCTCAGTGCGGCGGAGGTCGACGTGGAACTGATGCCCGACGACATTCACGTCAACGTGTCGTTCGTTATCACCAGCCCGCCCGGAAAGACGGAGATAACGCCGTACGCACAGCGAATCGTGGACGAGTTCGCCGCAGGACTCTCGCGCAAACTCGATAACGGCGTGCCTTGAGAACTATTCGGCAACGAGGACCCGGGCCATACCACCTAAAGAAAGCAGCGTTTCCTGCCGAGTGAGTTCTTGGGGTCTTGTGCCCGAAGACCCTGGTTACTGGTCGTAAGGTTGCAGGCACGCTCGCCCGGCCCCGGGGGGAAGAGGATGTCGCTTTGACTGACGGTGTTGACCAACACGATGAGGCTCTCCATGAGAGCCTACGCGTGGCGCTCGAGCTGCGCCCCGACGACCTTCCCCTGCGTCTGCACTTTGCTCGCCTGCTCCTGCGGGCCGGCCGCACCGAGGATGCCGTCTTCCAAGCGGCAATCGTCCTGCAAAGAGATCCGAGCAATGCGGATGCCTTGAGCGTGATTCAGAGCGTCACGCGGGCCGACTCCCGCTCGGGCGAGAATCCGGCGCCCTCCGAAGATGATTCCGAAGTATCGCCACGAGCGAAGTCTGCCGCTGGTCCGTCGGGTCGAGGTCGGTTCGATTGGTCCGCTGCCGAGGCCGAACTCGACGGCGTCGTGCCCCCGATGTTCGTGGACGGCGAAACGGACTCATCCGACTCATCCGGCGCATACGACGCTGAGCAGCCGGCCCTGCGTCTTGCTGATGTGGGTGGCATGCAGCAGGTCAAGGAGCGTCTGGAGATCGCCTTTCTGGCGCCGATCAGGCACCCAGACCTGCGCAGGGCGTTCGCCAAGAGCCTGCGCGGCGGGTTGCTCCTCTACGGTCCGCCGGGTTGCGGCAAGACGTTCATTGCTCGTGCCCTGGCCGGGGAACTCGGCGCCCACTTCATTCCCGTCCGCCTCAATGAGGTTCTCGACATGTGGATAGGCCAGAGCGAGCGCAACCTGCACGAGCTCTTCGAGGTGGCCCGCCGGCATGCGCCCAGTGTGCTCTTCCTCGATGAGGTCGACGCCATCGGCCAGAAGCGCAGTCATCTCCGCACCAGCGCTCTTCGCTCAACGGTCAACCAACTGCTGGCTGAGCTCGACGAGGTCGCCGACACTAACGAGGGCGTGTTCGTTCTAGCGGCGACGAACATGCCGTGGGACGTAGACTCCGCGCTCCGTCGACCGGGACGCCTCGACCGCACACTTCTCGTCCTGCCGCCGGATGCTCCCGCTCGGGAGGCAATACTCCGTCATCACTTGAAGTCCAGGCCCGTGGCCGCCATCGATCTACGCAAGCTTGCGGCGCTGTCCGAAGGCTACTCCGGCGCCGACTTGGCGCACGTTTGCGAAACTGCCGCCGAACGGGCCCTTATCGACTCCGCGCGCTCCGGCGAGGTCCGGTTCATCAGCATGGACAATCTGCTGGCCGCGCTCAAAGAGGTGCGACCGTCCATCGGGCCTTGGCTTGAGACGGCCCGGAATGTGGCGCTCTTTGCCAACGAGGGCGGCCAGTACGACGAGCTGCTCGACTATCTCAAGAAGCGCAAACTCGCGTGAGCGGCTCGGCCCTTGCCCGGGGCAGGGCCCTACTGGAGGTGGGGCGCACCGCCGAGGCCATCACCGTCCTCGTCAGAGCACTCGCTGCGTCACCCGAGTCCTACTGGCTGCTGTGCATGCTGTCACGTGCCTACAACCAGGCGGGCCAGCACCGGGAGGCCCTGAGGACCGCCGAGAGCGCCATTGCGACCAACCCTAATGGCCCCGATGGTTTCCTCCGAGCCAGTTTTGCGCGCCACGGTCTTCACGCATACGGAGACGCGGTTGAGACCGCCCGGGAGGCGGTCCGTCTGGCGCCCTTGGCGTGGTGCACGCACGTGCGTCTGGCCATGGCCCTCGCCCACGTGCAGCCGGTGGGCGACGAGGCGATGAAGGAAGCCACGCGCGCGGTCGAGCTGGCGCCCGAGGAGGCCGACGCGCACTTTGCGGTGGGGTTCTGCGCGAGCAAACTGAAGCGTCGATCCGAGGCGATCGCCGCTTACCATCGGGTGCTATCGCTCCGGCCCACCCATGCCGCGGCGCTGAACAATATCGGCCTGCTTCAAATGAAGCGAGGTCACCTCACCGCTGCTGCCCACGATCTACGGGCCTCCATCGCGGCAGACCCCAACTTGGAGACGGCCAAACGCAACATCGACCTGCTGGCGCGCCTGTTCCTGCGCCGCGTCTACTACGCCGTGTTCGCGATCTTCCTGGTGATGAGGATCATGTCCGAGAATCGGCTCCCGCTCATGACCTTCGCGGTTGTTGGCGGCGGGGCGCTCGTCATCCTTCTGGCCGCGGCGGTCGTGATGGATCGGCGCTTGCCGCAAGCACTGCAAGCCTATTATCGCCGCCTGCTGATCCGAGACCGCCGACTGGGAGGGAGAGTGGCGCTGATGGCTCTGGCCCTCGCGCTGATCCTGTCTCTCGGTCTACCGCTCGGTAACCCGGCGAGGCTCGGCATCCAGTGGGGCGTCATCCTGTGCCTGATCGCAGGCCTATGGCTCGACAAAGCCTACAGCTCCCGCCTGGTGTGGCGGAGGAGCACAATGCAACCACCGAAAGGCTCCAAGCGGCCGCACTAGCCCGGCCGGCGCCCCCAGGTCTCGCCGCTCGTTCGCGCGACTCTCCTGGGCGCCGCTAGTCCAAGTCCTCCTTGGCCTGATAGGCGGCGACAAGAACTGCGGCCGCCACGACCAGCCGGTGATCCAGCTTTCCTGACGCTTCGGGCATGATGTTCACGAGCAGGCGATTCCCGATGAAGGAGTGTTTCTGCCGCATCGTCCCGACGGCCTGATCGCCCATGAGAACGACAAGCTTCTGAGCGATCGCCCCTCTTGACAACAGGCGCATCATGGACCTGCCGAAGCTCTTCTCCCGTATCTCGGCGAGCACCTGGCCCGCCGGATCCATGATCTTCCAGCCGTCTTTGATGAAGCCCATGTTGACTCCGAGCCCGCCGACCGACTCGCCCGACACCGGGTCGGTGACTTCGAGGAAGTTGGTGTATTCGCGGCCTCCCGCGTCGGTGGCCCGGAGGATCTCCTGCGCCTTGAGTTCGTCGGCATAGAACCGGATCGTGGCGGTCCATGGAGGCTTCCATTTGATCTTCTGTTCGGCGTACATGAGAAAGTCGCCGCTATCCGAGAACACGCGCAGCTTGTCCGTCGACAGCTTCTTGCGCTTGATAACGAACGTGTCCGGCTGGAACAGCGGATTCATCTCGTTCCCCTCTCGATGTGCTTCGGTGGTGACGGTGCGCCCGCTATCACTATACAAGCCGGGTCTATACTTGCTTGAGCGTTGCCTATCTCAGGAGGCAGTCAACATGCAACCGAACAACGCCGAGTCCCCGGACAGTGGCCGGTTCAAGGTCAAGGTCACCAAGGACGGCCCCTATCTGGTGACGGGCGGCGTCCCCTTGTCCGAGCAGGAGATCTGCGTCGACAGCGACGACCAGTGTCACGGCTGGGAAGAAGGCCAGAGATATCCGGTTCAAGAGCAATACGCACTGTGCCGCTGTGGTCGTTCACGGCACCAGCCCTATTGCGATGGCACTCATGCGAGCATCGGCTTTGACGGCACCGAAACGGCCACCAATACCCTCTACATGGACCAGGCCACAGAATACGAGGGCCCCGGTCTGAGACTGACGGACGCCGAGGGGTACTGTGTCGGAGCGCGTTTCTGCCACCGGGCCGGGAGCACCTGGGACCTCACCCGGGAGTCGGCAGATCCCGTGGCCAAGCAGGCAGCCGTCGAAGAGAGCTGTGATTGTCCGTCCGGAAGGCTGGTTGCCTGGGAGAAGGATGGCCGTGCTATCGAGCCAGAGCTCGAACCATCGATCGGCCTGGTGGAGGACACGCAAGCCAAGAAGATGGGGCCCATCTGGGTGAGGGGTCGCATCCCGGTGGAATCCTCCCAGGGCGAAGCTTACGAGCCCAGGAACCGGGTCACCCTGTGCCGTTGCGGCCGCAGCTCCAACAAGCCGTTCTGCGACGGCAGTCATCTGGACTAGGGTCAAAGGGGAGATCGTGAGCGATCCCACACAGCAAGTTCGGGTGGAGCGGGACTCACAGCCATCGCTTGGCGCTCCGATGAGCCGGCGGGACTTCCTGAAGCTCTCCGGAATGGCCGTGGCGGCAGTAGTCCTGAGTGGTGGGCTCGGCAGTCTCCTCGCGGCCTGCGCCGATTCCGGCGGCCCGGTACAGTTGCCCGGGATGCCGCCGCGGTCCCCGGGTGGCTCGTCGGGATCGTCCGAGTCGTCCGAATCGACGGAATCGTCCGAGCCGCCTCCGTAGCGTGCGGCGCATGGCCTGGCGCCTCTGCACTGGCGCCAGCGCCGCGCCTCACGGCCGGCAAACCGGCAGACAGCTTGTCTACTTGCGGCCGTCGTGATACTTTCCGCCGCATTACGACAGCACTCGCCGTAGAACCGTGCTGTGGCCGGAAGTGGATTGCTGGCGGTATGTGTGTCTCGAAAACGAAGGAGCGCCGATGTCCGGGACCACAAGGCTTAGCTTCTCGACCTCGCGGCGATCGGTCTGCATTTCGGTGATCGTTCTCCTGGTTGCTCTCAGCCTGTTCGCGTCCGCGTGCGGGAGCTCGGGGACGAGCGGCAGCAGCACCAGCGCTAGCGGTCCGCGTGTGGAGCTAGTGGTGTCGGCGGCGGCGGACCTCTCTCCGGTTCTCGAAGAACTCGTCCCGGTGTTCGAGAAGCAGACGGGGATGACCGTCAAGACCAACATCGGGTCCACCGGGCAGCTCACCGAGCAGATCACAGCCGGCGCCAAGGTGGACGTCTTTCTCGCGGCCAGCAAAGCGGCCGTCGATCAGCTGGCGGCGAAGTCCCTTCTCGTCGCCGGCTCCGAGCAGCAGTACGCGCGAGGACGGCTTGTTCTGTGGACCAGGCCGGGGAGCAAGGTAACCGCGAAGAACCTCCAGGACCTCACGAACGTGGATGTGAAACGCGTCTCGTTGGCCAACCCGGACCACGCTCCCTACGGGCAGGCAGCCAAACAAGCATTGCAGTCGGCCGGGCTCTGGGATCAGCTCCAGCCCAAGCTGGTGCCGGCGGAGAACGTGCTTCAGGCCTTCCAGTTTGCTTCCACCGGCAACACCGACGTAGCGCTGGTCGCTCTCTCCCTAGTGGCCGAGGAGAAGGGGACCTACACTCTGGTTCCCGAGGAATTGCACCAACCGATCAACCAGACCTTGGCCATACCGGCGAGCAGTACGCATCAAGAGCAGGCGAAGGAGTTTGTCGCGTTTCTCACCGGCGGTGGGGGGCGTGACATACTCAAGAAGTACGGGTTCACGCTGCCGGACGGGGGGTAGCTTGGGCTGGCAGGCCTTTCTCATCTCCCTCGAGGTGACGAGCGTCGCAACCGTCCTCGTGGTGATCGTGGGCACCGCGGCCGGACTGCTCTTGGCGCGCGTGCACTTCCCCGGCATCCAGGTGGTCGAAGCGATCTTGATGTTGCCGCTCGTCCTTCCACCCACGGTGGTTGGATACTACCTGCTCCGTTTTCTGGGCAACGGCGGGCCTGTCCAGCGGATCTTCGGCATCAACATCGTCTTCACGTGGGGAGCGGCCGTCTTTGCCTCCGCGGTGGTCGCCCTTCCCCTCATGGTGCAGGCTGCCCGCAGTGCTATCCGCAGTGTCGATCCGTTGCTCGAGAATGCCGCCCGAACGCTGGGCTCGTCCGAGCCCGGTGTGTTCTTCCGGGTCACCCTGCCGCTGGCCCGGCGGGTGCTCATCGCCGGAGCGATCCTGTCGGCGGCTCGCGCACTGGGTGAGTTCGGCGCCACGCTCATGGTGGCTGCCAACATCCCGGGCCGCACGCAGACCCTGCCCTTGTTCATCTACGACGCCGTCAACAAGCAGCAGTACGGCGTAGTGAACCTGGTGGTCGGGCTGCTCACCGGATTGGGTCTGGTGGCCTTCATCATCATCGGCCGCCTCGACCCGGGGTATCGCCGATGAGCACGGTCGCGCGCCGCACCCTTCTGCTGGACATCCATCGCCGGCTGCAGTCGTTCACGCTCGATCTGCAGTTGGAGGTGGGGGAGGAGATCATGGTGCTGTTCGGCCCCTCTGGCGCCGGCAAGTCCATGACCCTCGAGTCCATAGCTGGTCTCGTCACGCCGGACAAAGGCGAGATCATTCTTGACGACCGAGTTCTGTTCAGAAAGGGCAAGCCCGGGGCACACGCAAACGTGCCGGCTCGAAAGCGCACGGTGGGCTACGTCTTTCAGAGCTACGCGCTGTTCCCCCACCTGACGGTGCTGGGCAACGTCCGTTACCCTCTGGGTCGGCAGGCCCACGCGCAGGAGCGAGCGCTGTCGCTCATCGAGGCCATGGGTCTGGGTCAGATGGCCGATCGCTACCCGCACCAGCTCTCAGGAGGGCAGCAGCAGCGGGTAGCCATAGCGCGAGCTCTCGCCCGGGACCCGGAAGTGCTACTGCTCGACGAGCCTTTCTCGGCGCTCGACGCAGGCCTCCGCGAACGCCTGAGGGCCGACCTACGGACTCTGCAGCGGGAGAGGCACCTCATCGTCATTTGCGTGACTCACAATCTGGAGGACGCCTTCGCTCTGGGCGACCGGCTGGCCGTTCTGCGCGATGGGGATTTGGAGCAGGTGGGCACCGTGGCTGAGGTCTTCAGGCGCCCCACCAGCATGGACGCGGCTCGCATACTCGGGATTCGCAACACCTTCCGCGCCCGCGTCCCGAGCGCCGACGCCGACCATGTGACCCTCGATTGGGATGGTCTAGAGCTGAAAGCCATGCCGCAGGCCGCGCGCTTGGGCGAGGTGGTGCCCGTGTACATCGCGCCTACCGATATCAAGCTGCTTTATCCCGACCGGCCCGTCCTGGGTGGTCTCGCCGCGAACCAGATGAGTGCCACGGTGACCCGCCTCGAGCACAGGGAGCATCAGCAGATCATCCGCCTTCTGCTCGACAACGGCCACGAGTTGGAAGCGAGGGGCGCCGGCTACTTCTACCAGGCCCTCGACGTGCACGTGGGCGGCCGGGTTGGCATCACGCTTCGCCAGGAGGGGCTGCGGATTCTTCACGAGGAAGACGGCCGGCAGTGAAGTAGCGCGTCACGCGCTCGTGGAAGTCGTCCGGTGGGGACGGGCACTCCCTCTCCTCGTCGGTCAGGATCTCGCGGAGAAGTTCGTCTCGCTGGTCTTCGGGCAGAACGAGAAGGGCTTGGGCGGCGGAGGTGTTGCGCAGCCAAAGCTCCTGCTCGGGGTCCAGGTCGGGCTCCGACGAGAAGTGGCCCGTGGTGGACGCCCACTCCCCGCACCAGTCCTCGTCGGCGGTCCGAGCCCAGCGGGCGTCCCGCGCGCGCAGGCCGTCCGACATGTCCCGGGGACCGGCGACGGGCGGATAGCGCCGACACTCGCCCGCGGAGCGGTCCGGATCGCCGTGCCAAAACCGGCAGGCAGAGCAGTTGTCCAGCTCGTTCACCAATCTCCTAAGAACGGGCAGTGAGGGCACCGTCCCAACACTGCCCCCCGAATGGGCAGACTCACCGATGACCCCCTCCCCCCTTGTCAGTCGGGAGAGAGTGGGTGCCCCTGCCTAAGCGTCTTGTGAGTACCCTCACATTAGCGGAGCAGGGGTGCCCACTCTCTCCCGACGTCACTGGATGTGTTTGCCGCGGTTCACGTAGTGCGTGTGCAACAACTCGTGGCTCTTGTGGCCGCACGGACCATCGGTGAGGAACTCGTTGTACACCCGCTCCACGGCTGGGTTCTCGAACGACTTGCGCACAGTCAGAGTCTTCTCTTCGCCGTAGATGGCCTTGGCCCGCGCCGCCCGGATCTCTTTGCTGGTCGGGATGGGCTGGCCGCCGCCGCCCAGGCAACCACCCGGGCAGGCCATGAACTCGATG
>PMIZ01000186.1 GCA_003157225.1 Actinomycetota bacterium
CGCCCTCACGGCGGACCTCGTCGCATCCCAGAAAAGCCTTTCCCAGGCGCAGGCAGAAAAAGCCCTGCTCCAGGCCCAGGCGGACGCGGCGGCCCAATCGGCAACCAGCGCCCAGGGAGCGCAGGCGCGCATGACCCAGCAGCTGGCCGGGCTTGCTGCCCAGAGCCAGCGCGAGCAGCTCGTCCTTGATCAGATCTCCGCTTCCTACGCTGCCGCGGGCGTCTTCATGAATGCCGCGCGGTACGACGATGCCTTGCGCTCGTTGGCATCCCTTGCCGCGTATTTGAACAGTGCGGGCATCGCGTCCCTGCCGGCGGTTCAGCGACGAAAGTCGGATGACATCTCACTGATCGGTGCGCTCTCGAAAATCGTGGGAGACCGGAAGCAGCAGATTCAATCCGCGGCTGCGCAGTCCGCGGCGCCACCGGCGGGTTCCCTGCAGCAGCTCGCCGCGGCGGGAGACGCCATTGCGGCCGGTGACGCCCTGTTCGCGGCCGGCAGCTTTGCCGCGGCGCTCGAAAAGTATGCCGCGGCGCTCTCTTTCCTGCAACAGGCGCCGGGAATGGAGGGGCTTACCGCGCGCATCGCCGAGGCAGGCTCCCGTCAGAAGACGGCGGACCTCGTCGCGCGCCAGGAGGCGGCCGCGCGGCCGGCATTCAACAATGCCGATGCACTTGCACGCCGCGGCAGCTTTGCGGAGGCCATCACCGGCTATGCGGCGGTCGTCCAGACGTGGCCCGATTCCTCCTACGTCACGCGCTCGCTGAACGGCATTGAGGTCGCGCTCACCGCGCTGCTGAAAAAGAAAGACGACGAAACGGCCGGCAGAGACCTTGCGCGAAAGACTGAAGCCGGGCAGAAGCTCGACGCTGCCAGCGCGGGGCTCGTCTCCGCGGCGCGCGTCTCGGATGCCGGGGAGGGCGCGAATCAGAAAGAGCTGATTTCGCTGCTGGACGCGCGGGTGAAAGTGAAGGCTCTCCTTGTCTCGGATACAGTTCGCTCGCAGCACCCCGGGCTCGCGGAAGCCCTGGACCGCTACCTCCAGCTCTATGGTGAGCAGAACAGCGCCGCGGGCAGAGCCGTTGCGCTCCAGGACGTCGGCGCCGTGATCGACTTTCTCCTGGGAACGAAAGGCAGTGACGCACTGGCGCCGATGTGGAATCGCTATGGCGACCAGGCCGAGCGTGTCGCATTTCAGCAGCTCCTGGTCAAGCTGCGCGCCCTCTCTCAATAGGCGCCAGCCCCTCCGCGTGGGTTCGGCAACAATTCCTTACGGCTTCGCGGCGTACTTGAGGTCCTGGGACGAGGAGTCGTAGTACGCGATGCGCGGCTTGTGTGAGATCGGATCGAGCGCGAGAGAGCTGTAGGATCCTACATTGTTCGTGGTATCGACAATCTCAAAAACCCAGATTGTCCCGTTCCACGTTGCGTAATCCAGGTCCTGGTTCGTGTTGTCGTAATAGCTGATGCACGGGTAGAACGTGCCCGATTCCAGATCAAGGGAGGTGTACATTCCCACGTCTCCCGTGCTCGCCACCGTCTGCAGTGCCCAGCTCGCGCCGTTCCACGAGGCATATTTCAGGTTCTTGTTTGTATTGTCGTAGTAGCTGATGCGCGGGTAGTTGGTTCCGGGCTCCAACGCGATAGACGTGTACATTCCCACGTCTCCCACGCTGTCGATCGACTGNNGGACGCGAATTTCAGGTCGTGGGAGGAGCTCTTGTAGTAGGCAATGCGCGGATAATTGGTTCCGGGCTCCAGCGCAAGGGAAGTGTTCAACCCGACGCTCCCGGGGCTGTCGATGGTCTGCGTGCTCCAGCTCGAGCCGTCCCACGCGGCGTACTTCAGGTTGGTGTTCGTCTTGTCGTAGTAGCTGATCCGGGGATAACCCGTTCCACTGTCCAGGGCGAGCGACGTGTACATACCCACGTCGCCGGAGCTTGCCACCGTCTGCGTGCTCCAGCTCGTGCCACTCCAGGAGGCATATTTCAGGTCGTGGTTGGTGGCATCATAGTAGCTGATTCGCGGGTATCCCGTGCCGGATGCCAGCGCAAGAGAGAGGTACTGGCCGACATGATTCGTCGTGTCGACCGTCTGCACGGACCAGGCCGATCCGTTCCAGCTGGCATAGCGAAGCTCCCTCAACTGGCTTTCATAGTAGGCGATCCGCGGCAGGCCGCCGCCGTCGAGCTTCAGGGAAGCAAACTGCCCCGACTTGGCGGCCGCATCGATTGCAGAAATGGTCCAGGGACCGGCCAGCTGCACCGTGACGCTCGCCGTGCTGGCGTTGGCGACAGAGTCGACGACCTTGACGGTGTCGCTTTCCGCGGACAAGGGCGCCGAAAACAGGCCGGTCGAAGAATTGATCGTTCCGGTGCCGAGGATGACGGAGTACGTGTACGGCGGAACCCCCCCGGACGCGGTGAACGGATACGTGTCACCCGTCTGGACGTTTGCGGAGCTCGGTACGATGGTGAGGGGGAAGTACGCGACAACGGTCGCGTTCTGCGTGCTCAGCGTGACGGTGTCCGTCAGGCGGATGACAGAGGTTTCGGCCGTGACCGTCGTATACGTGGGACCGGC
>PMIZ01000532.1 GCA_003157225.1 Actinomycetota bacterium
GTGCTCCGGCCGGCTGTCCAGCCCGCCCTGTCTCGTCTCCGCACCGGGATCGAGGCTGAACCCGAACTTGGTGGCGATCACGACCTGACCATGGAATGGCGCGAGGGCTTCGCCAACGAGCTCTTCGTTGGTGAACGGGCCGTATACTTCGGCGGTGTCGAAGAATGTGACGCCGCGGTCGACGGCCGTCCGAATGAGGGAGATCATCTCCTGCTTGTCGGGAGCCGGACCGTAGGCGAAGTTCATGCCCATACAGCCCAGCCCGAGGGCAGAGACCTCTAGGTTGCCGGTTCCAAGCCTGCGCTTCTCCATCGTGCACTCTCCTTCTACTGGGGTCGGAAGACCCCGCACCTGGTTGTTAGGTTAACCGCGGATCGTACAGATTCACATACACAATCGCGCCTTTGTATTGCCTGATTCTGCCATGTGCAGTAGAATCGTCCCGCTTGCGCGTGCTCTGAGAGGAAGGGACATTGCCCGAACGTGCGAACCGCCGGCTCGCTGAGCTGCTGGCACCACTGATCGAGACAGACGGTTTCTCGCCCACGCCGCTCCCGGCGGTGGAGTTCATGCGCGCCGTTGTCTCGACGCCGCGCCACCCGATCGTCTACACGCCCCGCATCGTGGTGATCGCGCAAGGACACAAGCGCGTGTTTCTTGGCGACAAGGCATTCGCGTACGACCCGGAACACCTGCTCGTCCTGTCGGTCCCGATGCCGTTCGAATGCGAGACCACGGCCTCTGAGGATGAACCGCTGCTCGGGCTGGCCATCGGCGTCGACCCCATCCTCGTCGGCGAGCTCCTGCTTGAGATGGGCGACACGGCGAACGGCGAGCCGTCGTCGTACGTCAGCTCCACGGCCCTCAACGAAGGGGTCGTGGACGCAGCGGTGCGCTTGGCGGAGACGCTCGGTTCACCAGCCGACTGCCGGATCCTCGGGCCGCAGATCGTCAGGGAGATCGTCTACCGAGTGCTCACCGGCGAGCAGGGCGACGTCCTCAGGCTTCTCACCTCACACCCAAGCCGCCACGGTCAGATCGCACGAGTGCTGCGGCGCATCCACAGCGACTACGCCAGCGAGCTCGACGTGGGGTCGCTCGCCCGCGAAGCGAACATGGGGGTCTCGACCTTCCACCACGCCTTCAGAGACGCCACCGCCACTTCGCCCCTTCAGTACCTGAAGAGCATCCGTCTGCACAAGGCGCGATCGCTCCTCGTGACGGAGGGCCTCAACGCTCAGGACGCGGCACGTCGGGTCGGCTACGCGAGTGCCTCCCAGTTCAGCAGGGAGTACCGGCGGATGTTCGGCACCAGTCCTGCGTCTGAGAAGGCAGCCATACTCGCCTGACGCTGACTCCAGCCTTGAGCGTGGCCTGCATCGCGCCCTACTCGAGGAAATCGGAGAACTCCGTGGTTTGACCGGGTTCGCAGATCACGAACTCATCCGACGACCAGGGTCCATGGATCAGCTTGTGAAGGAGGTTTGTGCTTCCCGGAAACTCCTCGACCTCCAGACCGAGCTGCCCCGCTCTTTGACGCGCGTAGTCACGCACTTCGTCCAGCGCGTAGCTCCCAGTGTCGACCACTCCCAGGCGCTTGTACGCGGCGAACATGACACGGTAGAGCGCATCGGCGCGTTCGTTCCCGTACTTCGCGACTACCTTGTCGTATTCGTCCGCACTTGCCTCCGTCCAGCCCTTGGTCATCCAGTAGGTTCCGGGATGTTCCTCTGACATTCTGCGATGGGTGTCGCGAGAGCCCAGACATATGCCAATGCAGTCGTCGACCCGAGGGATGACTAGGCGGCAGCGACCTCCGCTCAGGCCGGCCAGCCCTCTGCCACATAGCCCATATCCCAGAAGGATGGTCGGCGGGTCGATAGCGTCCCCTGTCTCCCCGTCACAGACGGCGTCGATTTCCTTCTGCAGCGTCGTGCGCAGTCGGGTTGGGTCGGCATGCAGGCCGAACTCGAGGACATGGCACTCGATGTCTGGCTCGAGGAAGGGCGCCAACTCCTCGATGACCGTCGCGCAGCTGATCAGATGCCTCATCAGACGTGCCCTCCGAGTGCCACCCTCTCACCAGATTTCGCGGTCGTAATGCGCCTTCAGCTGCCCATAGAGCGGATCGCTGCCACTTGAATAGCCCACAAGCGGTCCATCAAAGATGCGCTCATCGCCGTCCCCAGAGATCTTGCCATAGGCTGAGGCAAGACAGAATCGCTTGATCAGGTTCTCTACCCACGAGCCGTGGTCAGATCTAGGTTCTGGCCTATCGTCCCTCACCACGATTCCCTTCGGTTTCGCCGTCTCCGGTGGTTTCAGCGCACTCGCCCTTACCGTGCGCAAGTATAACCTACCACTTGCACTTTGCAAGTGCTAGTGGCACAATGCTGGGCATGAAGACCATAAGACGTCGCTCGCTTTGTCCAGTTAGCTCCGCCTTGGACGTGTTGGGAGACCGGTGGACCCTCCTCGTTGTCAGGGATCTCGTTCTTCGCGGCCCGCTCAGGTACGGGCAGTTTCTCGAGTCGGGCGAACGGATCGCCACGAACATTCTGGCCGACCGCCTTGCGAGTCTCACCGAGGTGGGCATCGTTGAAAAGCGCGAGGCGGACGTACGCTCCGGCTATGTGTACGCGTTGACTGAGAAGGGCCTTGATCTCATGCCGGTTCTCTTCGAGCTCGTGCTGTGGGGCGAGAAACACTTCGATATCACTATGGTTGCGCGCGAGCTTGGGCAGAGGCACCGATCTGACCCCGACGCATTTCGCGCGGAGGCCAGAAGTCGGCATGAATGCCCATCGTGAGCCGCAGAAGTCAATAGGAGGTCGAAGTGGCGGATAACGATATCGTCATCCTTTCCACTGTGCGTACGGCGCAAGGTCGCTTCCAGGGGGGCCTCGCAGACATACCCGCCCAGGACCTGGGCGCCATCGTCATGAGAGGGGCGCTTGATCGCGCCGGCGTGAAGCCAGGCCAGATCGACGACGTCATATTCGGAAACGTCATCCAGGCGGGCCTTGGGCAGAACGTCGCCCGCCAAGCAGAGCTGAAGGCAGGCATCCCTGACAGCGTTCCAGCCGTGACGGTCAACCGGCTCTGCGTTTCCAGTGCCACCGCCCTCGCATGGGCAGCCGCGAACATCAGGGCCGGCGAGGGTGACATCTACCTCGTCGGCGGCACCGAGAACATGACGCGGTCCCTCAAGGTCTAGGAGAAACGCGTCTTCTTGAGCCTCAGAGAAGGGCCACGCTTTCGATACCTTCCTACCGGAGGCAGTAGCAGAGCACACCTTTCGCTTCTTTGGCTCGATGTTGGCACTTGGATTACTCCTGCTTCTACGCAATAACGGTCATGGCCCGACTGACATTCCGGGCAACGCCGGGGGGATGATGTAGCCGCTCAGCCGGCATGGCCCTGTCAGAGTGCTCGAACAAATGATCAGTCGCGCGTTAGAGCCCGCTTGCGGCTCTAGCAGGATCCGATCCCAACGCCGCAGCGGTAGGCGACGACCTCTTCATCGCCACTCGCAGTCAGCAGTCGCTGATCCTAGCGGATGCGCCCACTTAGGTGAGCGATTCAGAGTATTTGGACCCCTCAGCGCGGCCGCACTGCCGGCCCTTAGCCTCTTAGGTCGACTCCCTCATGGCCTGGATCTCCAGCGCCCCCTTGATCTTCTCGAGGGCCGCGGCCTCGATCTGACGGATGCGCTCCCGGCTGACGTTGAAACGGGAGCTGACCTCAGCGAGGGTGCGCGGGTGCTCGCCCTTGAAGCCGAAGCGGAGTTCCACTACTTTTCGCTCGCGCTCGTCCATGCCCTCGAGGACTTTGGCCAGGCTCTCCCTAGCGATGATGCCGGAGACCACGTCGGCCGGATCGGGAGTGCTCCGGTTCTGGATGAAGTCGCCTAGCTCGGCGTCTCCCTCGTCGCCGACGGGAGCCTCGAGGGAGGTGGTACGTCGGGCGATTCTGCGTATGTCCCGCACTTCGTCAGGCTCGATGCCCAGCCCAGCGGCCAGATCGTCGTCGTTGGGCTCTTTGCCCGTCTCCTGGAGCAGCTTCCGCTCGGTGCGGACCATCTTGTTGATCTTCTCGATCATGTGCACGGGGATGCGGATGTTACGGTCCTGGTTGGCGATGGCGCGTGTGATGGCCTGCCGTATCCACCAGGTGGCGTAGGTGGAGAACTTGAAACCCTTATGGTAGTCAAATTTCTCCACCGCGCGGATGAGACCGGTGTTGCCCTCCTGGATGAGGTCGAGGAAATCCATCTCCTGGGTGTAGTAATTCTTGGCGATGGAGATGACCAGGCGGAGGTTGGACCGGATCAAGCGATCCTTGGCCCGCTTGTCGCCCATCTCAATGCGCTTCGCGAGCTGGATCTCTTCGTTCCTGGTAAGGAGAGGGATCGTCCCGGCTTCTTTCAAGTACAGTCGAAGAGGGTCCTGAGTCACCGTCTGTATCGACAGATCGAGAGTAGGCTCGATGGTATCGAAGACACCCTGGGTGACCGGGCTCTGCTCGTAGATCTCGATTGACTGATCGAAAAGCTGGGAGTAGAGATCCTCGATCTCTTCCACAGTCATGTCGTACTCTTCCACCAGCGCCATGATCTNNTTCTCTTGGCGGGTGCTATACGCTATTGCGAATTGGGACTCTGGCATGCTCTTGGGCCTTCCTCGCGAAGGCGCGCAAGCGCAAGCCCAAGCAGTGGATAGAGCGGGGGTCGCTGTCAGGTTAGGCAGCCGCGCCTTCTTCTTCGTCCATTATATCGAACAAACGTTCGCGGGGCCACCTGGGGCAAGAAGCCATGACCAGTCCAACGAATGTACACACCGCGCCTGAAGACCGGAAACTCTGGGCC
>PMIZ01000131.1 GCA_003157225.1 Actinomycetota bacterium
GCTGGCGGGTAAGGAGCGGCCCAGGGCGCTGACGATACCCACCGTCATGGTGTTTTCCAGCCCAAAGGGATTGCCAATAGCTACAGCAACCTGGCCGACCTTGGCACTGCTCGAATCGCTGAGCGTAATGGGGCTCAACGTAAAACCGGGGTTATCCACTTTGACGACAGCAAGGTCGCTATCAGGGTCAATGCCGAGGGGACGGGGGCGGAGCGTGGTGCCGTCGGCGAACGTAGCAGCGATCGAGTCGTCATCAGCGATCTGTTGGCCGGTGACCACGAGAGATCGCGGGGATGTAGCGGGGGCAGAACTAGAGAAGCCGACGGCGACTCCCGGCAAGATGCAGGCAAGAAGACTCGGGCACCTCACCATTGCCCCTCCCTTTCATCGAAACAGGCGAATATGCGGGTATCACGAAGCGAGAAAGAAAGCAAGAGGGGAACAAAGATTGTGCCTCCTCAAGGGCGATTATTGAATTCCCCCCCGGCCCTTTATAGGGAGCGGCGGGGGTGAAATTCGGAGGCAGCAGGGAGACTGGAGACCGGGCTGACGAGCAGCGATTTCCGGATTACCGCCCCGCACCTATAGGGACCGGGNNGTGCGCGAACTCGTCGTTAAACTGCTTGGCCGGCGTTTGCGAATCGAAGCCGTGCGTTGCGCCCTCGACGTAGCGCACGGTCGCGTGCTTCATAATCGTCGCGGGTGCCCACGTGGATGAGTATGGGGACCGCTTGCATCCGCGTGTGCGCGGTGTAGAAAGGATTCTCCGGGTTCACCACATTGCGGACCAGGTTAGAGCACACTGATCAGGCCTGGGCCGCGTCAGTCGGTGATGGCTTGGTAGACGAGCTCTTTGAAGCGAAAGCGGTCGGCGTCCCGCGGTGCGCCCGGCGCCCCCTGCGTCATCAAAACGCCGATCAGCTCCTCCTTCGGATCCACCCAGAAGGCGGTGCCGGCCGCCCCGGCCCAAAAGTATTCGCCGACCGACCCGGGGGACGCGTGGATGCCGGTCTCTTTCCGCACGGCAAACCCGAGCCCGAAGCCATAGGGCGGTCGTAACGCCACGGCCCCGGCCCTCGGCACCTCGCCGAGATGGTCGGCGGTCATGTGTCGCACGGTGGTGCGGCTCACCAGCCGGACGCCGTCGAGCTGCCCGCCATTGAGCAGCATCTGCAAGAAGCGCACGTAGTCGCCCGCGGTCGCGACGCCGCCGATCCCGCCGGAGTCATTCTTCGGCGGAATCGTCACGTCGAGCAAGGTAATCGGTCTGCCTGTGACCGGATCCGTGGCGAACGGCTGGGCGAGCCGCCCGAGCTTGTCCGGCGGGACGACGAACCCGGCATCCGTCATCTGGAGTGGCGCAAAGAGCCGCTGCTCGAAGAATGTCCCAAGCGGCTCACCCGCGATCGCCTCGATCACGCGGCCGAGGACGTCCGCCGACATCCCGTACTCAAAGGCCGTCCCGGGCTGATGGGCCAGCGGTACCTTCGCCAAGCGCTCGATCTGCTCGGCAGGCGTGAGATCGGCCGCGCCTATGCGCCCCTGGATGTAGCGCTCCTTCACCGGCGCGTTTGAGGTCGACCACGCATACACCAGGCCCGAGGTATGCCGAAGGAGATCCTGGATCGTCATCGGCCGCTCGGCGGGTACGGTCGTGTAGCTCACCTGGCCGGTGGTTGGGTCGCGCTGCGGCATGCTCACTTCCAACTTCGCGAACGCCGGCAGATACTTCGCGACGGGATCGCTGAGGAGGAGGCGCCCCTCCTCGACGAGCGTCATGGCCGCCACCGAGGTGAACGGCTTGGTCATCGACGTGAGGCGGAAGATCGCCTCCTTCGGCATCGGCACCCCGCGGGTGGGGTCGAGCAGGCCGACGCTCTCGAAGTACGCGATCCGTCCCTTGCGGGCGACCACCGCCACGGCGCCGGGGAATTGCCCCTGCGCGATGCCCGCAGTGAGGGCCGTGCCGATCCGCGCGAGCCGCTCCGCGGAGAGCCCGACCTGGTCCGGCGCCACCGCCGGGAGGGTGGCCGCCCACCCCAGCGGGGCAGCGGCCAGCAGGAAGACCACCCCCAGAGCGAAACGGCGCACACCTCTCATGGCGAGCCTCCTTCCTGAAAGAGCGGATGAGCCTGCGGTTGCGTAACCGGTACGCAGTGCATGTCGCAGTGCCCGGCCTGATCCAGCCTTGTGTCTCCACAAATGGTTGCGGTCCGCCCCTCCCTCCGACGGCGTGTTGTCGCGGCGACTGCTGGCAGTTTCCACCCGGGACGGCAGTGGTCGGAACTGCGGTTCCCTATTGCGCCCGTTCATACGTCAGAATGAACCGCATCATCCCCTTGTCGGGGTGGGCCGCCCATGGCATCACCCCCGTGCTCTCTTGGAGTCGGTTGCCATCGACGCGGAACGGGCGGGTCTGTTCAGTGCCCACCCAGGCGGGGTTCGCGGCCACGTCGACTTTGGTGAGCCACTTGTCGCCGTCCACGCGGTACAGGCCCGTATACGCGACCAGGGACTTGAACAGGTCCGCGCGATCCTGATCGGTGGTCGGGGCCTGGCGCCCCTCGCCCGTTAGCACCACCATCATGCGCCCCTCGGGCGTGAAGATGATGTTGCCCGTCAGGGTCTTTCCCAGGACAGGTTCGCGCTCGCCCGTGGCTTGCGACTCCACTTCATACGCGACGAGGCGCCAAATCCCAAGAATCGGGGCGCAATCCTCGGCGACACTCGGGGGCACGGCAACGACCAAACAAATCGCAATAACGACCCATTTCAATTTACACATAGTGTCCTTCTTTTTGCCTCTGAAGATAGTTCGCACGATGCCCTTCCTATGCTCTCCGCCAAAACACAAGCGCCCCCGCCAGCCATTGAGATGGCCGCTGGGGGCGGTGGAGGCTGTCCGGGACCCATTCATGGCT
>PMIZ01000292.1:0-9069 GCA_003157225.1 Actinomycetota bacterium
GGTGGTGACAAGATCGCGTCCACCAAGACCATCACGGTCACCCGGATGGACTGGGCGACAGGGTCCAGCACCATGATGGCGGGGTCGGTGGCCATGTTCAACACCGATTACTGGGGAACCGACTATCGTTCGCCGGTGGGCACAAATATCCCCGACACGACCGCCTACCAGATCTTCGACTACTGTGCGTTGTCCATCATGGCCGGCACGGGTGGCGCCACCATCTCGGTAGACGCCGACAACGACGGAAGCTTCGCGAGCACAGGCGATCTAAACAACGTACACCTGAACGAGGGACAGACCGCCTGGGTCACCAATGTCCATGTCGGTGCTCACGTCGTCTCGGACAATCCGGTGCAGGTGGACCTGTTCAACGGTCGCATCGGCTCCAACTACATGAGCCGCGACACTCCTCTGCTGCCGACCAACCTGTGGTCGAGCAGCTACTACACTCCGGTGTCCACTGTGACAACCGCCCAAAGCATCCTCGGGGCCGACACATGTGTCTGGCTTTACAACCCGGATAGAGTAAACGACATCACAGTCAACTACGTATATCGGTCGAATGGGTCGTTGATCACGCCTCTAACCGCGACAGTTACCCATGGAAGCTACGCGCGGGTAGTCGTATCTCAGAACCCCGCCTCGGCGGGCACGGGAGCCCACTTTTACACCTCGGGCGCACCGTTCTGCGCCTTCTCCACCACGAACACCAACGATCCGACCATTACCGGGGGCAACTACCTCGGGAACCAGGCTTGGGACTGGGGCTACACGCTGATCCCCCAAAGCTCGCTGACCACCGAGGCGCTCGTGGGCGTCGGCCTTGGGCGAGATCCCGCCGATACCGCGGACCATCCACTCGAGAACGCCAATCCGTTTTGGGTTACGCCGGTGGGGAACGGCAACACAGCCACCACGGTCTATGTGGACTACGACAGTGACCCGACCACGGGACCGCTCGTCGATCCCAACGGCAACCACTACGACATCGCCTACAGCCTGAGGGAACTTGATCAGGGGAAGATCTATGCTTCGTGCGACCTGGACGCCACCAGTTCGGCGACAACCGGAACCAGCACGGCAACCAACCTGTCTTGGACGCACACTACCGGCACGGGGGCGAACCGGCTGCTGCTGGTGGCTGTGGCGATCGCGAATGACAGCGGCAATAATCGCACGGTGAGTAGTGTCACCTACGGGGGGACGAGCCTGACCCAAGTTGGGTCTAGCGTCGCCGCGACGAGCGGCACGCCCCGGCCGCGCACCGAGATCTGGGCTCTGGCCAACCCGAGCTCAGGCTCGAATACGGTGTCAGTGACCATCAGCGGCGCCCGCGCGTTCGCCGCCAGTGCAACCACATTCACCGGGGTGGACGTCTCGAACGGGACCACCTCGGCGCTGGGTACCTATGCTACGGGTACGGGCACCTCTGGCACAACCGCCACCGCCAGCCTTTCCACCACTGGTGGGGAGATGCTCTACGACGTCGTAGGCACCGAAAGCACCAGCGCGACCCCGGGGGCGATCACGCCGGGAACCGGACAGACCCAACTCTGGACGCAGGCCCCCTACTCAGGGGGCCGCTACCTCAGGGCGGCGGGCAGTGTCATCATCGGTAGCAACATGACCCAATCCGTCACCGAGACCTGGACTGGGTCGACTGCCTGGGCCATCGGCGCCGTCCCGATTGTTCCCCTCAAACGCGACCAGACGGGGATCCTGGCCTACACCCTCGACCCCAACGTCAAGCTGGCGGCGGCCTGGGGAGAAGACCCGCTGCCCTCCACCGCCGGTGAGCCCGGTCTGGATGATGGCATGAGTGTGAATCCCGCACCTGAGTTCAGCAACGGCAAGTACAGCAGCCTCACCGTCGACGCCGACGGCGACGGGTACATCAGTCCCGGGGACACGCTCCTTTACACCATCGACGTTCAAAACGTCAGCCGCCTGGCACTCCCGAACGTCATCGTACGCGACTCGATACCGGCCGGCACAACATATGTCTCAGGCAGTACCTACCTGGGTTCGACCCAGATCCCGGATGACACCACTGGCACTCCGTTCCCCTTGGACACCGACGGCACGAATGACGGCAAGAACATCGGCACCATTGCCAAGGGGGCGTCGGCCACAGTGACGTTCAGGGTAGTAATCAACAGCTACGCCAACCTGGGCGGTCTCACGAACATACTGAACACCGGGTCGGTCCAGGCCCTTAGCACCAAGATCTTCATGAAGGACAACACCACCTACCTCCGCGGCCGGATGGGTGACCTCGTGTGGTGGGACCAAAACGGCAACGGCATCCAGGACGCCGGTGAGGGGGGCGTGGCCGGAGTCACCGTGCGCCTGCTCACCAGCGCCGGCGCCGCGGTCCTGGACGACCTCGGCCAGCCCATTACCGCGGTGACAGACGACAATGGCCTGTACGACTTCAAAGGGCTCTACTCCAGCTCCTACATGGTGGAATTCGTCGCGCCTTCGGGCACGAAGTTCGCGGGCCAGGGGCAGGGAGGGAACCGTGCCCTCGACAGCGACGCCAACGCGACGACGGGTCGCACGGCAGTCGTCGCCCTGGGCGGTGGGCAGCGAAATGTCGACGAGGACGCCGGGTTGGTGCTGACCACGCCCACGCGGGCGGTGGTCGGATCCTTCAACGCCTACCTTCAGGACAACAAGGTGGTTGTCAACTGGCAGACGCTGAGCGAGATCGGTACGGCCGGATACTTCCTTGAACGGCAGACCGATTCGTCCGTTGGTTGGGTGCGCATCAACTCCAAGATCGTGCCGGCGCTCGCCGAATCGCCCAGCGGTGGCTACTACTCGGTTGTCGATGAGACTGCCCTGCCTGGACAAGCCTATACCTACCGGCTGATAGAGGTTGAAACTCGCGGCGCTCTCCGGCGCTACGGCCCGTATGATGTGACGGCTACCGAGCCCATGCCTAGCAGCGAAGCGGCCAACGTCATCGCAAGTGGCGAGAACGCCGCGCGTGTTCCGAAGACGCCCAAACGTCTCAACATGTGGGCGTCAGGATCGCCCCAGGGACTGGTCTATCCAGTGGCGTCCAGGTCCGACCGGCTGCGCATCGAGGTGGTCAAGTCAGGCCTCTATCGCATCGACGTGGCAGACATCAAAGCCGGCCTGGGTCTCTCAGATCAGATGGTCCGGCTCTACATCCGCAACCAGGGCCTGATGTTGACGAACCAAGGCAAGACGGTATCGTACCTGCCGGCCGCCGACTTCTCGGCGATCTACTTCTACGCCGAGGCGATCGACAGCATCTATACCTCCTCAAATGTCTACTGGCTGAGTGCGGGCAGCGGTGCCACCATGGCCACCTTCAAAGGCGGCACCTCCACGGCCGGCCCGGAGACCACGTTCATCGACACCTTGCACGTGGAGCAGAACCTCCAGGACATGCCGGCTTTGTTCCACGACCCTGAGGCCGATATCTGGCTCTGGGACTACTTGGTCGCGGGGGGTGATGTGCCGGGCCTGGATTCGAAAATCATTAGCGTAGATGCTCCGGACGCGGTGCAAGGCGTGACGCTGGCGGTCTCCCTGCAGGGCATGTCGACCGACAACGAACATCATGTGCAGGTGAGCCTGGACCATAAGGTTCTGGGAGTCGCGTCGTGGAGCGGGGTTACCGCCTATCGGGCGAGCTTCCCAATACCGGCGGATACCCCCCTCATGTCCACCGACAACCCGGTGGAGATCGAGGCCTTGCCCGATAGCAGTGTCGATTACTACAGTATGGTGGGCATCGACTCCCTGGATCTCACCTACCAGCGTGCCACGAACGCCGTCAAGGACCAGCTGCAGCTGGCAGGTCTGGCTACTGGACAGGTGAAGGTGGGCGCGCTCAGCTCCGCCGGCGCCTGGGTGTTCGACATTACCACCCCGGTCGTGCCCACAGTGGTCCGTGCTTTGGACAGCGGTGGCGGCGCGGGATCCGCTTGGGTGACGTTCATGGCCTACCAAGGGAAGAAGTACCTAGTCGCTACTCCTCAAGGAGCTCTTCGTCCCCAATCGATCACGGCGACTTCGTCACCGGCACTGGCGACGGGGTACGCGATGGCCGACTATGTGGTGATAACCACCGACGCGCTCTATGACTCTGCCGTGCGTCTTGCCACGTACCGTGCGAAACAAGGACTCAAGACCAAGGTAGTCACCACTACGCAGATCTACGACGCGTTCAACTACGGCATTGCCAGTCCACATGCTATCCAGAGCTTCATCGCCTTCGCCACGACCAGATGGGGTATTCCTCCACGCTACGTCGTGCTGGCAGGGGAGGGGAGCTACGACTACAAGAACTACACGGGGAAGGGCGACTCTTTGGTTCCGCCTTTGATGACCGACAGCGCGTCATCGGGTCTGGCCGCGTCTGACGTGTTGCTGGCCGATGTCAACAACGCGGACGGAGTGCCCGAAGTTGCGCTCGGCCGGATCCCGGCCCTCACGACTTCGGACCTCGACGATGCTCTCGCCAAGATCCGCGCCTACGAGGCGACGGCCGGCGGTGTTTGGCAGCAGTCGCTGCTCTTCGCCGCGGACAATGCTGACGAGGGTGGGGATTTCCCCGTGTGCAGCGACGCCCTTGCCGCGAGACTCCCTGCGGGCCTGAACGTGAGCAAGGCGTACCTAGGCCAGCTGAGTCTCAGTGACGCTCGTGCGGCCCTATTGGGAAGCTTCGCGGGCAGCACTCTGCTCGTCGACTACGTGGGTCATGGTGGCTTCGACCAAATGGCTTTCGAAGGTCTGTTGACGAACGCCGACGTGCCCACGCTGGGCTCGAGCTCGTCACTGCCCATAGTGACGGCACTTACCTGCGAAATGGGGGACTACGGCTTGCCCGGAAGCGACAGTCTGGCAGAGGCCCTTGTCAAGCGTGCGGGCGCTGGCGCCATCGCCGTCCTGGCGCCGTCGGCTTGGGAAGACAACAACGATTCGGTGCACTTGGGCGGCTTCTTGATGGACAATCTGTTCGGTGGGTCCCGCCAGGTCGTGCTGGGCGACGTGATTCGCGCTTCTTACAAAACCGCGGCGTTGGCCGGAGTGCCTGTGCAGGTGCTCCGCACGTACAACCTGCTGGGCGATCCCGCGCTCAAGGTGAAGTGGTAGATGAACGCTCCAAGGAGCAAATCCTCAGTGGTGCAACGCGATGTGGCCGGGGAGACCTTCCTGGTGCCGATCCATGGCCACATCGCCGACTTGCAGGAGCTCTTCGTGTTGAACGAGGTTGGACGGTATCTGTGGGACCGGCTGGATGGCGCGACCTGCATCGAGGACCTGGTGGCATGCATCGTCGCCGAGTTCGAGGTGGGCGAGACGCAGGCGCGGCAGGACGCAGAGGCGTTCTTGGAGCAGCTCGCACAAGCTGGTCTGACGGAAGAGCAAACCAGGCCGGCAGGCTGAAGATGGATTGCGACGCTGGTGTCACGCTCGGTTCTTCTGACCACCTGAAGCGGATCCTTGCCCGGGTGGAGCGCGAGCGTGTGCCCGTGAGCGGGACCTTCGACCTTACGTATCGCTGCAACTACCGCTGCGTGCACTGCTACGCGGGCCACCTCACCGGCCAGTCTCTGGCACGGGCTGCCGAGATGAGCACGACACAGGTCATCGATTTGCTAACAGCCGCTGCCGATGCCGGCTGCCTTCTCCTCCTGCTCTCCGGGGGTGAACCGCTACTGCGGCAGGACTTCTCCGAGGTCTACACGGCCGCGAAGAAGCTTGGCCTGATCGTCAGCGTCTTCACCAACGCGAGCCTGGTGAGGGAGCCGCATCTTGAGGCTTTCGCGCAGTTTCCCCCTCATATGGTGGAGGTGAGTGTCTACGGGGCTACTCAGGCGACCTACGAGAGGGTGACCGGAGTGCCGGGCTCCTTCCGCCGAGCTCGCGCCGGCATCGATCGGCTGCTCGACCGGGGTGTGCGAGTCGGTATCAAGACCATGATCCTGCGCGACAACGTGGGCGAGATAAGCGCGCTCGAGGCGTGGGCTCGTGATCTTCAGGTTCCGTTCCGCGTCGATCCGCTGGTCACCCCGCGCTTGAACGGCGATCTGTCTCCGCTGGAGCAACGCGTGGATCCGTCGCTGGCAGCGGAGCTGGAGATGGGCAGAGAGGAGGTCAGGGCTGGAATAGCGAAGTTTCTGAGCGCACACGAGCGTGGTGGCTCGGAGGACGTGATCACCGATGATCGTCTGTACCGATGTGGTGCGGGGACGGGAAGCTTTCACATCGATCCGCGTGGCCTCATGCACCCCTGTTTGATGAGTACCGCAATCGCGTACAATGCAATTAGTAGTGGTTTTGCCGATGCGTGGAAGGCGGTGAAGGCGGAAGTCGATCAGGCGACGTGGGACGCGACAAGCGCATGCGCCAAGTGTTCCAGTATTCTGCTCTGTGGCTACTGCCCCGCCCTTTTCCATTTGGAGGACGCGTCTCCCTCCCGACCACCGGAGTACTTGTGCCGGTTGGGTGAGAGCAGGCTCCGTGTTGTCGGCAAGCAGAGACCGGAGGTGTCTCGTGTCGGGTCAAGCTAGATCTCACGAAGGCCGAGAGAAGGCGGGGCGCCGCTCATACGAGGCTCCGCGGTTGGCACGCGTGGACCTCGAGGCCGAGGAAGTGCTTGCGATTGGCTGCAAGATGCCGCGGCGCAGCTCGGCCTTCGGCTCTGCTTCCAACTGCCTTGTCAGGGCTTGCGCCGCCGCTGGATCGTGACCCGTCAGGCGCCGGCCCCATCGGGACGACCGGCAACGTGATGACCGAGGCGTCGGAGTCCCTCCCGTGCGCGCTCTTCCTTTCGATAGCCGGGGTTGAGATAGAGGTGCGGTCCCAGGCGCCGCTCTCTAATCAGTACGATCCGCCCTACAAGCCCTTCCTCAGCCAGGTCGCCAAGAACGACACCGTCGTCTCGACAAGAGTCTCGGTACTCTCGACTCCTAGCCCCCCCAACGGCGCCGCTCTGCTCTTCGAAAGCGGTGGCGCCTGGAACATGCGCCCTGAAGCGTCAGGCTACCGCCTGAGTTTCCACCGGGAGGGCAGCGAGGAATTTCACACCGTTGCGTGCTCGAACGCGGGTACCACCGAGGTACAGGTCTATGTCGATCAGGACGTACGGCCTTCGGGGCCTGCCGCCACGCGACAGAGCAGCCCGGTCCGCTACCCGCTGGACCAACTCTTGTTGATGAACCACCTGGCCGGGCGGGGAGGAGTGGTGGTGCACTCTGGCGCCGCGGTGGTGGACGGACAGGCACTCGTGTTTCTGGGCGCGTCAGGAGCAGGCAAGTCGACCCTATCCCGCCTCTTCTTGCAGTCAGGACTCGCCGAGGTTCTGCTGAGCGATGACCGGGTGATCTTGCGGACCCAACCGGGCGGTGTGCGCGTCTGGGGCACGCCCTGGCCCGGAGACGCCGGCATCGCGGCCAACGCCTGCGCGCCGCTGAGAGTCCTCCTGTTCCTGGTGAAGTCGGAGGCGAACGAGGTGGTACCTCTTTCCCCCGCCGCCGGCATGAAGCGTCTCATGCCCGTTGCTTCGTGCCCATGGTACGACCCCGAGCGTCTCCCCGGCGTTCTGGATACCTGTGCCAGCATCGTTGAGGGCTATCCGTGCTACGAACTGCATTTCCGGCCCGACGCCGACGTGGTGACGCTGCTCGTCAACCAGCGGTGGGGTCCTGTGAGCTAGCAGGCGGAGCAAGCCGGCCGCGCCTTCTCAGTCCATAGGGGCTGCCACTCCGGGCAAGCCGACAGTGAACTTGGAGCCCTGCCCTTCGGTGCTCGACGCGGTGAGGGTGCCCCCGTGATTCTCAATGATCTGCCGGGCAAGTGCCAAGCCCAGGCCTGTGCCGGGGGTCGAGCGCGATGGCTCTGCCCTGTAGAAGCGTTCAAAGATGCTGGGCAGACGGTCGGCGGCGATGCCGATGCCGGTGTCGACCATCTCCACCACCACCTCCGCGCCGGTTCGGGAGTAGGCGGAGACGGTGATCTCGCCACACTCGGTGAACTTGATGGCGTTGTCCAGGAGATTGTAGAAGACGCGGATCAGGCTGTCGCTGTCTCCGGGCACGTGTAGGCGCGTGTTAACCCGGCACTCCAGTTGCAACTCCTTCGCCTCGGCCAGAGGGCGGAGAGCCTCCACGACGTCCTCGACGAGCGTCGAGACATCCACCGGCACGCTCTCGCGGGGGACCGACTGCGCGCCACGCGCCAACTGCAGCAGATCTTCAGCCAGCGCCCGAAGCCGGGCCGTCTCTTCGGCAAGGTCATCCAGGGCCTCTTCGTACTCCGCCGTCCCCCGCGGCTCCGAACGGACGACCCCGAGGATGGCCTCCATGGCCGCCAGGGGAGTGCGCAACTCGTGAGAAGCGTCGGTGGTGAATCGTCGCTCCCGCTTGAAGGAATCATCCAGCCGTTCGAGCATGTCGTCGAAGGTAGAGGCCAGCCGGCCGACTTCGTCATCGGCGCCGGATAGGTTGAGCCGGGCGGACAGGTCCTGGGCGGAGATCCGTCGCGCCGTCCGGGTGATCACATCGATGGGCCCCAGCGCGCGCCTGGCCAGGAAGTAGCCTGCCAGACCCGCGCCGACTGTCACAACCGCCCCTCCCGCCAGCAGGGCGGCAAGCACCCGTTCCAGCGTATCGTTGACCGAGTCGTAGTTGTGCAGCACTTGCACGAAGCCGGAGATGGCTCCGGTGTCGAATAGCGCCAGCGTGAACACTCGGTAGTCCTTGTCCTCGGTGCTATTCGTGAAGTCGGAGAAGCCCGGACCGGCCTTCTGCGCGGCTGCCAGGCTCGCCCGGTCGGGTGGGGAGTTCCATCCAAGGCCAAAGCCGCCCAGCACGGTCCCATCGGCGGCGAGATATCTGACGGTGTTGCCCTGAGTGCGCAGGGCCTCCAGCTCGCTGTTGTTCTCAGGCAGGCTCTCCCGGAGGAGAAGCGTGCCATCGGAGGCGTCCACAGTGGAGGCCACGAGTGTGGCGCTCACACGCAGAGAGTCATCGAGCCCGCGCCGTAGTCCGCGGCCAACATCGACGTACACGAAGCTCCCGAAAA
>PMIZ01000292.1:9148-13952 GCA_003157225.1 Actinomycetota bacterium
TGATGGAACACGTCGTAGTCCCACACGTGCTCCGTGATCACGGTGCGGGTGAGCACGAGACCGGCATTGCGCATGAGGTGCTCCAGGATCGCGAATTCCCGGGCGGAGAGCACGATGCTCTTGCCGCCGCGGGTTACGTGATGGCTTGCCGGATCGAGAGAAAGATCGCCGATAGTGAGGATCGGAGTCCTAGGCGTTTCGACGGTGCGACGGGCGAGCGCGCGCAGACGTGCGAGAAGCTCCTTCATGGCGAAGGGCTTGACGAGGTAGTCATCGGCGCCGGCGTCAAGGCCGGCCACGCGGTCGTCGATCGTGTCCCGGGCGGTGAGCATCAGGACCGCCGCCCCCACTCCCCGCTTGCGCAGCTCGCGGCAGACCGCTATGCCATCCATCTCGGGAAGCAAGATGTCGAGCACGACAGCATCGTACTCGGCCATTCCGGCCCACCGCAGTGCCTCCGGGCCGGTGAAAGCCGCGTCAACGGCGTAGCCGGCTTCCTCCAGCCCCCGACGTACGTACGCGGAGATCTTCCGTTCGTCTTCGACAAGAAGAATACGCATCGCGGCATCACGCGCTAAATCTGCAGGTCGGGCTACGTTGTCGTAGTCGTGCTCGGCCCGACGGAAGTCGCGGCCGAGGTGGAGGTGGCGGCCGAGGTGGAGGTGGCGGACTGCGGGACTGTGGTCGTCGTGGTGCGTTCCATTCCCGCCGCTACGACCGCTTTGAGCTCAGCTTTCGTCTTCGCCAACCAATCCAGCCAGACCGGGCTCTTCTTCTGGCTGAGAAGCGCCGCCGCGACGGTGGACTTGACGTCGGCCAGGGCCTTCTGTACGGCCGGGGTTATGCCCGTCACCTGGATTATGTGATAGCCGTATGCGGACTTGACCGGCTGCGAGATCTCATCTTTCGCCAGACCGAAGACCGCCGTGTCGAACTCGGCCACCATCTGCCCCTTATTGACGGTTCCCAAGTTGCCGCCGGAGTTCTTGGTGCCTGGATCGTCCGAGTACGCGGCCGCCTCCGTCTTCCAATCGGCTCCGCCCACCAGATCGGCACGCACCTTCTGAGCTTTGGCCAGAGCGGCGGCCCAATCAGCGGCGGTCGGGGTCGACGTGGTCGTGGAAGAAGAAGAGGCCGAAGTTGAGGCGCTTGGGGAGATGGGCGCTATCAGGATGTGCCGGACGGTTCGAGTCTCCTGCACAAAGTACGTCGACTTGTGGGCGTCGTAGTAAGCGCTGATCTCCGCGTCCGTCGGGGAGACCACGCCCTTGGTCACCACGTCGAACGCTTTCTGAACGAGCATCAGTTCGCGATAGTACGACTTGAGCTGCTCCACGGTCAGATTGCTGGCTTTCAGAGCAGCGTCGAACTTCGTCTGGTCGCCGCCAAAGGCGCTGGTCTTCACGTGATCAAGCTGGGTTTGAATCTCCTGGTCGGTCACGCTGATGCCGAGCGTGGCGGCTTTCTGGGCAACAACTTCATTCGTGATCATGTCGTCGAGAACGAAAGTCCCGAAGTCCTTATACCCAGCGGGGTCGGTCTTCTCATTGGGGACGCGCGTCCCGTAGATCGCCTTGTAGGTAGCCAGTTCCGCGTCGAATTTGGCCTGAGTGATCTGGACACTGCCCACCTTGCCGAGAACACCTTTGGGCAGGGTCGTGGCCGAGCCACAACCCGCGGCGGCAAGAAGCACCAGGGCCAGAACCATCGTGGCCAGCGCGGCGGCTGGGAGCCTCTTTGTCACGAGAACCTCCTTGAGGGGTCTGAACGCGCAACCGAGTGTGGCGCAGGTCTATGAAAGGAAGATGAACACGCCATCCGGTACCCAGCGCAGTCTACACGGTGTCGGCGTAGCCGTCATGACGCAGCCGTCAGATAGAAGAAGTCGCGTTTGTAGCTCTGAAAGAGCCGGTTGTCCTGGATGATCTCCGGCAGAAGCGGCACTGCCACCAGCTTGTTCTTCTTGAACGTCGCCTGGTCGAAACGGGTCCACGACTTGTTGATGTCGAGTTGCAGGCCATCCCAGACACCGGCCTGCTGCATGGCCGTGGCCAACGCGCCGATGGTCAGGCTGGGCCCGATGACGAAGTACAGGGTGCGGCGGTCCTTGCTCAACCCCACGGCCGTGCGCCAGGTGGCCACTATGCCCTTGAGGCCGATACCCCAATTCTGAGTGTCGTTCACGAGGGTGAGTGGGTTAATCGCGCCATGAGCGATGACCGCTGGGCCGTTCTGCCGCCAGGATTCCACGTCGGGCGTCTGGGTGACGTCGGTGCCCCAGGCCCCGAGATCCAGGTGGCCGTCCTTGTAGATGACGAGCGTCCCCAGCCCATCACGCGGAGGCAAGGCCTCCACGCCATCCGCCATGGCTCCGAACTGGCCGTGCTTAGCTTGGAAGCCGCCATTGAAAGCCGCCAGGATCGATCCCGGGACCAGGGCGGCCGCGGGGATCTTCCCGGGCCTCGCGATCTTCTCCGCGGAGACCGGCTCTTGCGTGCCGAGCACGAAGTGGAGGCGTGTGCGCTGGGTGTTGACGGCGACGACGGCCGCCAGCGCATACGGACGCGTCGGGTCGGGCTGAAGGACGGTGCGATAGGCGACGGTGCGTGCTTCTTGGTCCACGAGGTATGGGGCCCACTGGCCTTCGTCCTGGAGCGTTCCCATGGGCTGCAAGGCGGCGGGCTGCCAGGGCGGCTCGGTGGTAGAGGTGGTAGTGGCCGGCCCGGCGTTGCTCGAGCCGGTGTAGGTGGTCGACTCGGTAGTGGGTGAGGTCGTGGATGAGGTGGCGGGGAGCGTCGAACTGGACGGGTCGTCCGTCGCCACGAACGGATTCTGAGCATGCCCGATCCCCAAGGCGTACTCGACATGATGGAACCAGTCCTGAACCCCCAAGACGAAGCCTTCAAAGGCGGTTGCCGCCCTGTCTCCTATGACCGCGCGCATGGCTGCGATTCCCTTGGCGCCGAAGTCCGGCCAGATGGTGACGGCCCCTCCTAAGACCACGAAGAGGACGACGATCACGACTACCACGATCAAAGAGCGGAACAGCCAGCGCCTTCGTCGGGGATGCACGGAGGGCCGAGCTCTAAAGAGTCCCTGTAACATCTACGGCGTCGACGTCGATGTTGGCCCCCGTGGCACCCGCGTGCTTGGATCCGGTCCACGAGATCTTCACCGTGTGCGGCCCCGAGGTGAGTATCCCCGTGCTCCACACCCTCTGCTTCCAAAGAACGCTGGCGCTGTAGAGATCGACGGTCACGGGACTCCCTCCATCGACCGTCACCTTGGCTTTGCCGTAGGNNNTAAGTTCGCGCTGCCCTGCTCATGGTGGCCGGTCATCACCCCATCGACCTTGATGGCGTCGACGTCGATGTAGGTGCCCTTCGCGGCTGCTCGCTTCTGTCCGGTCCACTCGATCTTGACAGTGTGGGCGCCGCGACTGAGGTTGCCCGTCGCCCAGACCATGTGCTGCCACACCGCGCTTGCACTGTATAGGTCGACCGTGCCGGCGCTGACCCCGTCCACAACGACCTTGGCCTTGCCATATTCGGGCGATTCCTTCGCGATCCAGTAGAGATGAGTACCGATGAAGCGGATGGTGAGCGAAGCTCCGGAGGACTTGGAGTAGGCGAAGCTGCCGCCCGAGGCGGAAGCGCTCGAGGCCGTCTGCCAAGAGCCGGCGTAGACCAGCCGAGACTCGGTTTGCTGATGGTTGACGCCTTGAAGACCAGCGGTAGACGAGCTCGTGGTGCTGGTCGTCGAAACCGCAAGAAGAGTGGTCGAGCTTTCGGCGAGCGTGGTGGAGCTATCGCCCAAGGTGCTTGAGGTTGTCGGAAGTTCGGTCGAGCTTCCAGTGTCGGCAGTCGAGGCTCCAGTATCGGTGCTCGAGCTATCAGTGCTGGTGCCCGAGGTGTCGCCTGGCGCAGTGGAGGTGACTTCGCTCGACCCCGTGGTGGTTGAGGCGCTCTTGCCGGACGAACAGCCCGCCACGAGGCCGGCGAGCACAACGAGCACGAGCATGGTGACGACCAGCAGACTTCTCTTCATGTCTTTACCTCTTTGCCGATGATGGCTGCAGCTTTGAGTCCCAGCCAACGCCTCCGCCGGAGTGCGCGTTGATCGCGTCGGGTAACAGTTAGCGCACGATGATGAATGTAGGATGAAAACCCGGTCGCGCCGAGCCCCGCGAGCGCCACTCGCTTTGGGGTGTCCGGCAGTGACCCACCCTAAGTGCGAAGCACGGGGGTGAGCGACTCGGTGAAAGGTAGCGGACTGGCCCGAGGCCGGGAAGCGAGCATTTGGCTGCGTGTACTCGCGCCGGAGCCATTAGCGAGCGTACGGGCCTCGGGCCAGTTCGCTACTCACAGTGAGGAGAGCAGCCCCATGCTAGACTACGCGGGCAAAGGCGATGACAGGAACGAGTAGGCGTCGCTCTTCTCTTTGAGCGAGCCGGGGACGGTGCGAGCCCGGCGAGAATCGGCGTCCGAAGATCATCCTCGAGCCGCCAGCCGAACAGTGGAGTAGCCACCGAACGGAGCCGGAGAGCCGGCACCGAGCGCAGGGCGCGCCGGGCGCACAAGAACCGCGCCGGCACTCTTCCCAGTAGACCTGGCCGGGTCCTTCCCGTCACAGAAGGGGGGTGTGATGGCCTGACAGGCGTCGCGCCCGCTGAGTGGGCCGCGCCGGAACCGCGCAAGCGGCGTTGACCGGCAGCAGCGCAGGTGGCGCCTTCGGCGCACCGGCGCGCGGCCAAGTAGGGTGGTACCGCGAGAGTACGTCTCGTCCCTACGCGATAGCCCCGGCG
>PMIZ01000023.1 GCA_003157225.1 Actinomycetota bacterium
GACTTCCGCCTGAACTTTCCGCAAGAGCATGTGGACCGCTGGCGCGTCTGGCGTTTCCTGGAAGCCATCACACCCCGACCCGACGCCGCGTTTGTGCTCCTGATCCCGGTGGCCGAGTCGGTGCATCGCTCTCAACTCAAGAATGCGCCATTCCCCGACTCGCCGGAGGTGCTGGCCGCAAGACTGGCCGCGTATGAGGCGCTCACTCATACGGCTGTGTGGAAGGTGCTCGATGGGCGACGCGCTATCGATGAACTGGCGTCCGATATCTGGNNGCATCAGCCTTTTGCTCCAGCGGGAACCGTTCGGATCTATCCTGGAGCGGACATTGAGCGGTTTCTGGGGCGAGCTCTACGGCCGAGCGTTCTCGGTGCGCTGGCGGGCTGGCCGTCCCGATCCAAGGGTGCGAGGCTCCCAGACAGAGCAGACGTGGCTGGCCAACATCTATCTGAATGCGATTTTCACTGCGGACGCCAATCCGGCCGTCTTCGACCCCATACGCCGTGAATTCTCGCGCAATGCCACTTGGTGGAAGCGACCGGCGCAGCGGATGTATGTTGCGCTGGCACTGTCATCGTGGTGTGGACCCTGGGCGGCCCAGGCGAGCATGGCCGTTGCGCCAGATGTCCCCGGGGCACGGGACCAACTGGTCGTCGCGGGAAACCACAAGATTCGGCTACTGGACTTGGGGACCGGCCTGGCGTACGGGGTGCTCAAGGACGGATTTCGACCGGACTTCCTGCAGCGGGAGCTCAGGGTGCGACAGGAAGCCGCAAAGCTCGGCGTGCCGGTGCCGGAGTTGGTGTCCATCGGGCACAGCCAGACGTGGTTCAGCGAGCGTTATGTCAGCGGAACACCCATAAACCGGCTGGCCGACCGGTCCGCCGCGGCACGTGCCGTGAAAGTGGCGGCGGAGGCGTTGGGAAGGCTGACCGATCAGACCCGCCAGAAAGAGTTATTGGATGAGTACGTCGGAAGGCTGTGGTCTCGGATAGAGAGCTTGCTTGAAGCCAGCCATGTGCTGTCAGAGAAAGAGCGAATCGCCCTGCACCGCCATAGAGATTGTTTGGTGCGGGATATCAATGCCGTCCGTTCGGCGGCTGACGGCTGCGTGACGACGGCTTTGACGCACGGCGACTTCCAGCCGGCCAACATTCTCGTGAATGACAAGGGCGTGTGGCTGATCGACTGGGAGTATGCTGAGCGACGCCAGGTGGACTATGACGGTCTGGTGCTGGGCTTGTCGGCCCGTTCGCCCGTGGGTCTGGCAAAGCGTCTGGGAACTTTTGTGGCCGACGGCTTGACCGACGACACGCCCTTCGGAGTGGGGCCCGGCCCGGGTGCCGCGCTGAAGACGCCGTCAAGCCGACGCCTCCACGCCAACCTGTTTCTGATGGAGGAGATGGCGCTGCACCTGGAAGAGAACGACCAGCCGCCGATTGTGCGGGCGGGCCAAGTCTTGCGGATTATGCAAGCCGAAGTCGCGCGGTGGCTCGGATCGGTATCCGCGACATGAGCGAGATAGGGAACATGCCCTCCCTGTTGATCCTGAATCAAATGGCCGGTCCGATGACCTGGGAATTGGCCGAGGATCTCGGGAAGGCATTGGGGCATGTGGCTCTGCTCACCGGCCACCCCGACACACTGGCCAAGGGCGGCACGGAGGCGGTAACCCTGTACCCCGCGCCCGAGTATGACCGCGGGAGTTATCTGCGCCGGGCAATCTCGTGGCTGCGGTATGTCGTTCGTGCCTTCTTCTGGCTTTGGCGCTGGCCCCGGACGGCGCCGGTACTGCTTTTCTCCAATCCGCCATTCCTGTGCTGGCTGGGATACCTGATGAAGCGGCTGCGAGGCCAGCGCTATGCCGTGATGGTCCATGACATCTATCCGGATGTGCTCGTCAGGCTGAATGGTTATTCCGAGCGAAACCCAGTGGTCCGCGTCTGGTACTGCCTGAATCGACGGGCGTACCAGAATGCCGAGATCGTCATGACTCTCGGCGAGTTTATGGCCGCTACGCTCGCAAAGCAGTTCGACCCGAAGAAAACGCATGCCTGCAAGGTCGTGGTTGTGAACCCTTGGGTGGACACCGACAGAATCAAGCCTATCCCCAAGGAACGGAACTGGTTCGCCCAGAAGTATGGCCAGGTNNTGCGCGAAGTATCCGGCGTTCACTTCATGTTCATTGGGGCCGGACCGAAATGGCTCAGCATCGAAGCGGCCATCCACAGAGGAGTGCTATCTAAAGTGACGTTACTGCCCTGGCAGTCGGAGGATGTGATTCCCTATTCGCTGGCAACGGCGGATGTTAGCCTGGTCTCGCTGGAAGACGGCATGGAAGGGCTCGCCATTCCTAGCAAGGCGCTCTATGCGATGGCGGCGGGATCGGCAATCCTGGTCGTGAGCCCTAAGGGCAATGAGATCCGAAAGCTTGTCGAAGAGACGGGCTGCGGGATTACTGTGTCGCCAGGCTGCGCGGACGAGATGACGGATGAGATCAGGGGCTTCGCAGACTCACCAGTCCTGCTGGCGACCTGCCGCCAGCGAGCTCGGACGACCCTGGAGGCGCAATTCTCGCGCCGCAACACGCGGGAGTTCGGTAAGGCCTTAATCAAGTGTGGATTGATCGGCGGCGCCGCGTGAGTGCGCCAGCCAGGCCTTCTCGGACCCTCAGCAGCATCCTCCTCGGGGTTGGGCAGGTCCTGACGATGCTTGTGGGGATTCTGACCGCCGCGATCCTAGCTCGTTTACTATCCACAGCCGAGTACGGATCATACCGACAGGTATTCCTGCTATACGGTACCCTCTCGTCGGCCCTCTCCCTTGGGCTCCCACAGGCGCTCTACTATTTTCTGCCCCGGTCCCCCGAGGAATCCCGTTCTATTCTGAGCGCGAATCTTTTTCCTGTGGTGGCGATTGGCGGGTGTGTAATCCTTATCCTTTGGGGTGGGGGCGCTAAGTTCATCGCTGGGCAATTCAATAACCCAGAGTTGCAAGGGCTCCTGTATCTTTTGTCTCCCTATGTCCTCTTTGCGCTTCCTATGCTGGCCATTAACACCTGGTTGGTCTCGCGAGGGCGGGCGCAGTTGGTGGTTCTCTATACTGTGACAAGCAGGGTGCTGTTGCTGGTTGAGGCTGTACTGCCGGTTCTTCTTGTGTCTACCGCCGCTGGTGCGGTCGGCGGGGCCATGCTGGCCACGGCGGTTGCCTCCGGCGTCGGGATTGTCATTGTGTACCGGATCTGCCGTGAGGGTGGGTGGCTACCTCGCTGGCCGCAGATTAGAGAACAGGTC
>PMIZ01000123.1 GCA_003157225.1 Actinomycetota bacterium
GCTAGTGGTAGCGAGCCGGAGAGTAGGCGGATCTCAACGCCGCCAGTGTCGTCCGCGGGGCGAGGCCAGGCAAGCATCCGCATGCTCTTGTCGCTCGTTACCGTGGGGGTTGTGTTGGCGCTGGCTGGCCTAGGAGTTCTCGCGTGGAGGTCCGTTGACCTGTCCAATGAGGTGAATGCCGTCCGCGTGGCACTGACAAGCACGACGACTACCACGAAAGTGCGTCCGGCTACGACTACCACGTTGGACCCCTGGCAGGGTGGGTATGACGACTATCGGGCGAAGGTGAATTCTTTCCTTAGTGCGCACAGCGGCCTCTATGACATGAACCGCAGCGTGTCTGGGAACCTGGGGAAGACGCACGCCAAGGCCATTGCGAGCGATATCGACGACTTGGTCCTCAGCCTGCGCTACTTCCCGCCCTCTCCGGCAAACGTGCAGAAGGCGCACGACGCGTACTTGGACGGCCTCATGAGGCTTTATGTGGCAGCGACAATTGTCAGTCAGAATGACTCGTCCTCAAACGTGGACGACTACACCGGTGCATGGGCTCAGGAGGACATGCTTTTCCTAGCGTGGATTTCGGAATTTGCGCATTCCCGCCAATAGGCTGGTGTCTGGTGCTCCTGCTATGGGCAGCAGCGGGTGGTACGTGATCCAAGTGCTGGCATGCCATCATGGCCTTGCGTCGCTTTGCGTCCGCGCGGTCTCGACGCGAAAGACCAACGAAGATCACAGAACGCAGTCGAGCGGCCTGTGGACAGCACGCGAGAGGCGCGGCAAGGACTCCCCCGTCTTGGCGGGAGGTTGTCTTGCGCCGACCTGTGCTTACTTTTCGGCGCCGTTCGCTTACCGGATGCTGCCCGCGTGCGGGGAAGCAGATGCTCAATCAGCAGGTTAGGGGTTCAAGTCCCTCCACCGGCTTTCTCGCTGTCAAGAAGAAAGACCTGGAAACAGGGCAACTCTGGTCCACCGGGTTGAGCGTAAGAGCCGGGAGCCAGTTCACCGCGCGGCGGCTGGTTTGCTTACTGCTCGCTTACTCTGCTTACAGCCGCTTACAGCCGCTTACGGGCTTCTCACCGTAGAGGTGACTCTGGCAGCGCCCCCGAAATGGGCTTGTCAAGCGATCTTTCGTGACCGCGAAGCAGTTGATCGAGTTGGCCCGCAATCGCTTCCGCGGCTTCTCGCCGGGGATCCAGGTCGAGGTGAGCGTAGCGCTGGGTGGTTGCGAGTTGGGTATGCCCGAGGAGTCCAGCGAGCACGGGGAGCCCCAGGCCCAGGCCGACGGCCGTACTCGCGTAGGTATGGCGCAAGTCGTGGATATGGACGTCTGTTATCCCGACCGTCGCCCGAAGGCGCGCCCAGGCGGCGGTTAGGCTTTGCCGATGCTTAGCGGGGTTCCTCCCCGGGAAGAGCCAAGGCCCTTGGGAGCGCTCGGAAGCCTCCTTAAGGAGCTGGATGGCCGGAGCGGCCAGCACGATGTCTCGCTGACCGGTCTTTGAGTCCGTAAGCGTGAGCGTGCCTCGTTCCAGGTTCACCTCTGTCCAACGTAGCGATACGACCTCATGGTGACGGGCCCCGGTAAGAAGAATGAGACGAAGGGCGAGAATGGTGTCAAAGGACTCGCTGCCCTCAGCTTGGGCGGCGGCAAGAGCGGCGCCCAGACGAACCAGTTCCTGGCCGGAAAGGTAGCGCCGCCGTCCTCTCTCTGGGAACTTCCGCAGGTGACGGCAAGGGTTGGTGCCGTCGCTTCGAAGCTCCCACACCTCAGCCAGGTTGAACATCTTGGAAAGAAGCGCAAGAGCCCGGTTGGCCTGTATGGGAGTGCTGGCCAGAGCCGCGTGAAAGGCGGCGAGGTCTGATCGCGTGATGCCGGCGACTGGCTTCGCTCCCAGTTTCGGCAAGATCACCTTGGTAAGCAGGCGGCCATCCTCGTGGACGGAGCGGTTCTTCTTGTAGATCTCCGCGTGCTCGCGTAGGTAGCGGTCCGCGAGCTCAGCCAGGGTTGTCTCCGTGCGCGGGGCCTTCGTCTCCGCGGCGGGGCTCTCGGCGAGGAGCGTAGCCGCCATCCTCTTGCGGGCAAGCTCGCGGGCCTCGTCCGGCCCGAGCACGGGGTGGCGGCCGAGCGTGATGCGGTACGACTTTCCCTTATGGTCCCGGTACTGGAGCTGATAGGCCTTGGCGCCACTCGGCTGAACTCGTAGTCCGAAACCGGGGAAGGTCTCGTCCCAAAGGAAGATCTCTCTCTCCGGGTTGGGGAAAGTCCCGATCAAGCGCTGGGTCAGCCTCACCTTCATGACAACCTAAGAACCTCGTGTCTGGTCGATGTCGCACCAGCGGTGCTTTGCTCGCGAGGCACCGCCACGGGCAGGAGCGTTCATATCCGCGCACAGCTCCTCGTTCCAACCAGAGCTCTCGCGGCAGCAGCACATGAACGCTCTTACCGCCGACAGATTCAAGTCCATCCCAACTGGGCGGTTGACCCTCGTGGGTGGCCAGAAGGCGAGCTTTGTTCTTTTGATCCGATGGTCGATGGTTCGAGTCCATCACGGCTCATTAGAGAAGCCCCGCGGTTGCGGGGCTTTTTCTTTGCTGGGACTGTCGAGACTCGGCAATGGCAGGCGGCCGCCTGAACCAATCACCAGCCTGACCACGGCTCCATGCCATGAGCAGCTTTTGCACAACTTGACACACCTACACATCCCTCCCGTGCCAAAGTGGGTTATGGGGATTCGGCTCGGGGAATTTCGGGTAAAGCCTTTCTGCCACTTTGCGACCGGGGAGCTACATGAGCGCCGAACACGCCAGCCCGCAGCGCCCGGACAGACAGCCTTCGCGGCCCACACAGGGGAAAGAGGCGGGAAAAGCGCCGTATCAGCCCGAGGACCTGTTGCGCGAGATAGTGGAGCAGGCCACCGACCTCATTGCTCTCACCGATGCCCAGGGCGTCATCACGTTCGCCTCGTCGGCCTCTAGATCCCTCTTCCAGTGCGCACCTGAAGAGATGTACGGCCGCCATTTCACCGAATTCCTCGAGGAGTCAGCCGTCCCCACAGCCCTCGCGGCGTTCCGTGGTGGGCGAAAACGGGGCCCAATGGTGACGGGCCTCGGACTGACCATGAAGCGGAAAGACGGTTCTACCTTCTTTGGAGAACTCAACGCTTCTCCGCTCGCGGTCGGCGAGCAGAAGGGTTCGCTGGTGTTCATCCGCGATATCACTGAGCGCGTACGAGCGAAGGAGATGCTGCGGGAGAGCGAGACCCGCGCTCGAGCGATGCTCAGCGCCATTCCCGATTTGATGTTCCGCTCGGATTCTCACGGCGTTCTTCTCGACTACAAGGGTCCAATGAGCGACCTCTATGTCCAGTCTGATCAGACCATTACCGGCAAACGCCTCCTGGATATTATGCCGCCCGAATTCGCTGATCTAGTTGACCTGCAAATCCGCGATACGTTAGAGTCTGGAACGTTGCAGGTTTTTGAATATCAGTTGCCCATTCCTGGCCGGGGTATGCGGGACTATGAGGCCCGCATGGTAGCCAGTGGTGCAGACGAAGTAATGACAATCGTACGCGACATCACCGAGCGCAAGCAGGCAGCGGAATCGTTGCAGAAACTCACCCAGAAAGACGAAGAAGCGTTAAGCATTGCTCGCATGGGACACTGGGAACTTGATATGACGACCGCACAGTTTACCTTCAACGATCAGTACTACTCGTTGCACGGCACGACGGCTGAGGAAGCAGGCGGGTACGTCATGTCAGTGGAGAGATTTAGAAGCCGATATGTGCACCCAGATGATGCTGCTTTGATTGGCGAAGCCATTAGGCGAATCAGCGAAACAAACGACCCCAACGTACAGCTTCAGCAAGAAGCGCGCATCCTGCGCGCAGATGGTGAAGTGCGGGACATTGATGTCTGGTTGCGCGGCGAGAAAGACAGTCAGGGTCGAATCACTAAGATACGCGGCGTGAATCAGGACGTCACCGAGCGCAAGCGGGGGGAAACGGAATTAGTCATTGCCAATAAGGAACTTCTCTTTGAGAATGAAGAGAAGGAAAAACGGG
>PMIZ01000265.1 GCA_003157225.1 Actinomycetota bacterium
AAGCCACAGGCGCCCCGGGAGTCGGGCTCGGGTGGCTACGGAGGTGGCGGCGGCTACGGCGGTGGCGGTAATCGTCGCTGGTAGGAGAGCCTGAGGGGTCCGTAAACTCTCGACCAACTCGCTTGAACGGCAGCATCCGCTAGGATCGGGGCTCCCCAACCTACCTCTCTTGAGTGCCGATGCTGCTCTCGCTCGTCTACCTTGCCGTTCGCCGCCTACTGCGTTTGCTAACTGCGGGGCGTGATCGTGATCATGTCATCCGCGATCTTGAGCTCTTGGTCTTACGCCATCAGCTGCGCGTGCTCGGCAGAGGTGGTCGCCTGCCGCTGCAGCGTGGGGATCGGATCCTGCTGGCGGCGGCAGGCAGCCTGCTGCCATGCGACCTTTGGCGATGCTTCCCGGTCCCGCCGCAGACCGCACTGCGCTGGCACCGCGAGCTCGTGAGACGCTGGTGGACCTACCGAAGCAGGCGGCGACCGCGGCGACCGAGAATTGCGAAAGAGGCGGCGACGCTGTCCTCCGGCTGGCGAGAGAGAACCCACGCTGGGGCTACCAGCGAATCCAGGGCGAGCTAAGGAAGCTTGACGTCTCAATCTCGGCGACGGCCATTCGCTCGCTGCTTCGCCGCCACGGCCTCCAGCCTGCCCCGCGACGAGACGGGCCTTCGTGGAAAGAGTTCTTGGCCCAGCAAGCCGCCGGTATCGTGGCCTGCGACTTCTTCTGCGTGGAGACCGTCCGGCCGAGGACGCTCTACGTTCTCTTCTTCATTGAGCTCTCCACCCGCAGAGTGCACCTGGCAGGCGTCACAGCCCATCCCAATTGCCCCTGGGTTACCCAACAGGCCCGCAACCTGGCGATCGAGGATCGCTTCACCAGGATCCAGTTCCTGATCCGTGACCGCGACGCCAAGTACTTGGGGCCGTTCGATGAGGTGTTTCGCTGCGAAGGTTTACGCGTGATCCGCACACCGATACGCTCACCCAACGCAAATGCCTTTGCCGAGCGCTTCGTGAAGACCGTCCCGCATGAGTGTTTAGACCACGTCCTCGTCTTCGGCGAACGCCACCTTGAGCGAATCCTTAAAGACTACGCCGGCCACTACAAAAGGGAGCGACCGCATCGTGGGCTGTCTCTCGAAACCCCGGAACCCAAGCCAACCTCGACCTGCGCCGACGGTGAAATAGTCCGTGTTGCCAGGCTCGGCGGGCTAATTCACGAATATCATCGAATAGCGGCGTGAATCGGAGTAAACGTACCCCTCAAGGCCCGGTCACGGTTTCATTGTGTAGGCCCAGGTGTCGCCAAAGAAGTTGTTGCGATCGTCCTGTCCCCCAAAGAGGATCACCTCGCCGCTGGCCGAGTCATAGACCATGGACTGAGCCATGCGCATGGAGGCTGCCTGCCCCCGGGGTTGAGCTTGGTCCAGGTGTTAGCGGTGGGATCGTAGGCCCTGTCGTTGAGACAAGTCTGACCATTCGAGCCCCCCTCTCTCCTGGGAAGAAGATCACCTTGCCGCTGGCCGAGTCGTGGACCACGGACTCAATCGCTCGTGCGGACGGCATTTCACGGGTCATCTTGGCTCTGGCAGTCGCAAGAGCAGTCGGTCGAACTCGTCCTTGCTGCGCCAGTATCTCGCCCAGTCGCCGCCTAGCCCGTTGATGACTTGGTCCCACTGGCCGGGGACCCATGACATGATCTGATCCAACGAGTCTTCAAGAGCCGAAATAAGCAGTTGTGTCTGACAACGCTCTAGCTGGCGCGATCGACCTCGGCGGATGCTGCGTGTTCCCGCCGGGTAATCGTCGACCCACCAATCCCCTCGGACCACGACCGTTTCAGAGTCCTTCCGTTCAACCTCCTTTCGGTAGACTTGAACCACGGCCTCCCCGCCACGTGGATGCCGGAACTTCAAGCTCCACACAAAGCCTTCATGGCGGTACTTCTCGATCAGCAGATTGCGCTCGTCTGCAAAAGCCGAGAGCGTGGCGGCCATCGGCTCGAAGAAACTCTCGAGCGCCTGAACCCCGTTGGCATACGTGTTCTGCACGCTCCCCTCCTCTTGGTAGTCCATAAGCAATCCCTGTCGGGATCGACTCAATCCACAGTCTACGCCTGGCTGACCTTTTGCCGCCTCCCGCTCAGGGCCACCTCCGAAAACAACGCCTGTGGCCCGATGTAACCAAGCCCGGCCATTTCCCCGCCACTAAAGATTCGTCAAATTCGGTCTCTCTGTTCTCTTAGAAGCACGCCACGGCACATTCCCCATCCGATGGTGAAACGCACTTCCCGAAATTGGCCTTGGGTGAACGCCCTCGTCATCTCCAATTCCTCAACTCTCTTTGGGGCAGCCAAGGCTTGCTTCTCGTGGACGCCTGCATATACATCCTCGTTCTGCCACGGCCAAAAGTCGAGCACAATATGGACGTAGTGGTTGATCGCGTCCACGATCCCGCCGCTAGCCAGGTGGCCTTGTGCGTCGGATCCGAGAGAATGGCTGCCTGCTACTGGCATCCCGCCGTCTCCATGTCTCCGATCATCTCTTCGGTAGCGGGATAGACATGCTTGTATGGGGCATTCTGCATCATGGCATGTGGAACCAATTGAAGCGAATCTTGCTAGGATCCTGTGGCCGGAGTTCTTGGGCCCCACCCGTGTTTTCGGGGTTGTCCCAACTTGGTTCCGCTGGCCCCGTGTCGCAGGGACCACCTGGAGTTGCTTGAACCACCCAGTCAGGCGGGAAACCAGAGTTTCTCAGTGGCAGCCCGTATTTCTTGGGGAAATCGGGTGTGGTCAAGGGGTCTTCGGGTGCCCATTGCTTGCCCAACGGCTCATTGCCTGGAAAAGGATCGGCCGGATCCTCGGGCGGGAACATGCCGCGACGGTACATTGGTACTCCATCCGACTCTGGGAAGAAACCTCCGACAGCGCAAGCAACGTTCAAGGTTGTCCCCGCGTTATCACTCGTGAAGAGCGAGTAGAAGAGCCCCTCCAGCCCGTAGCCGATTTTCGCACCCAACGACACATTGGGATCCGTCGTCTTCTGAGCACAATACGGGACAAGATCGTCGGCCACATTCACGAGTGTCGGCAAAGCTCCGAATAGGTCAATGAACTTGGGGGGGGCGTCAAGCGCGTAGGCGTACCGGTTCATCGCCTGAGTTAGACCAGCTGGGGGTGGCACCGCATCGGCGCTCAAGAACCTACCGAGCGCCGGATCGTAGTAACGATGCCAGATGTAGTAGAGCTGCGCGGACGTGTCGTAGTAGTAGCTAGCGTAGCGGAAGGGGTTCTGGACTGTCTCATTCGTAGCGAGCGCTATTCCCCAAGGATCATACGCGTAGCTGTTGACGATGGTGCCGGCTGAATCGGTGAGCGAGACGACATCTCCGTGCGCGTTGGTCTGGTAGTAGTAGGTTTGACCTCCCCGAGTCATAGAGACCAGACGACCGTCAGGGGTATGCGCGTAGGTGGCAGTTAAGGCGCCGCTCCCGTCTGACTCGGCCACCAGCTGTTTGCCGTCATAGTGGAAGTATGTGGTGCCGGTTGCCGTAGCAAGAGACGTGCGTCGGCCCGCGTAGTCGTAGGTCATGGTGGCAAGGACGATCTTGCCTTCCTTCACCTTGACGAGCTGGTTGTCGGCGTCGTATAGGTACTTCCTGGTGCCGGCCGCGGTGAGGTTGCCGTTGGCGTCGTAGNNCGTAGGCGTAGGTGGTGGTCTTGTGGCTCGCGGGGTCATACCAGCTCGTAAGCCGGCTAAGGGCATCGTAGGTGTAGGCAGTTGAGTTCTCCGAAAGGATGTCGCCATCTCCGTCGTAGGTGTATTTGAAGACCTGGGTCCCCGAGGCGGTTATGTTCTTCACCTTGGTTAGGCGGCCGGTGGCGTCGTAGACGAAGTGCTCTTCGCTTGCGTCCGGGGTGACGACCTTGGTCAGCCGGCCGACGGGGTCATGGTTGAAGGTGGTGGTGCCCCCGGGACCGGTAAGAGAGGTGATGAAGTCGCGAGCGTTGTAGGTGAAGTCAAGAGAGAACAGATCGCCGATGTCAAGGCCCGTCAGATCGAAGACCTTGTCGTACTTCCGCTTGATGGCGAGCTTGCCTAGGGTCGGGTCGTTCTTGTCGGTCTCGGCCTTCAGGCGATCCGCGGCGTCGTAGGTGAAGGTCCAGGCTTTGCCGCCATTGTTCTTTTCCACTTTGGCGAGGGTGTTGGTGGGGTTGTAAGAGTAAGAGTACGTCGTGGAGTCGCTGGAGTGGCTGGTACCCGAAACCAGGTCGTCGGGGGTTTAGGTGAAGCTGGCCGTGTCGCCACTAGGGTGGGTGACACTTATGAGGTTCCC
>PMIZ01000027.1 GCA_003157225.1 Actinomycetota bacterium
GTGCACTTTTGCGATTGCCGCCACGTGAGCCACCGAGAAGTCGTACAGGCCAGATTCGTCGAGGGCCCGCTGGGCGGCAGACACGATTGCATCCTCGACGGCCTGTCCTCTCCGCTGGTGCGACATAGCCACATACTAACGCAACAACACTTGCGATGAAGTTACGATGGCAGTAAGGTCATCGCAACTCCAGTTGCGATAGGGACCGTCATGGACACCACACACGCTCTTGATCTCGCTGCTGAGCCGGTGGGCTTCCACCACTTCAGCTCCGACGTCAGCATCAATTTCCAGTGCAACCGCTGGGCGCAATGGATCGGCCAGAGCGCCGTAACGGATCTGCAAGCGGTCGCAACGCCCCCGACCCTTTCCGCCTGGACGGACCGGTTCGCCGACCTGGAGCGCGCCGCCACCGATGCCGGGCGGATGCTGGACTCGGCCTACTACGCGCGCGCCGGCCAGTTCTTCTACGACCCGCACGACCCCCGCCGCCCGGCAGTACGCAAACGCGTCGTACACATCCTGCAGGAGACGTTCGACGTCCAGCCCATTGACGTCCCGTACCGCGGGTCCTCCTTGCCGGCGTACGACCTCCGCCCGCACTCGGAGGCGACGCGGACCTGGGTGTTCTTCGGAGGGTTCGACTCCTACATAGAAGAGCTCTTCCCGCTCCTCGCAGCCGTGGTGGCGCGCGGACGCAGGGTGATCGCGTTCGACGGACCCGGGCAGGGAGGCGCACTCGAGGACCGGGGCCTAACGATAACGCCCGACTGGCACCTGCCCACCGCAGCCGTCCTAGACCACTTCGGCGTCGAAGGCGTCACCCTGGTCGGAGCCTCCCTGGGCGGAGCCCTGGCCATCCGCGCCGCAGCGCACGAGCCGCGCGTCAGCAAGGTCATCGCGTTCGACATCTTGCCCGACTTCCTGGCGGCGAACCTGTCCCAACTGTCTCCACGGCTGGCAGGTCCGCTCGTCTCCCAGCTCCTGATCCACCTGCCCGGCCCAGTCCTCAACGCCCTGGCCGGCGCCCGCCGAGCCTCTCCCATCGTCGAATGGGGCCTCATGCAAGGCCTCTTCGTTACGGGCACATCGAGCGTCGCGGAATACCTGCGATGCCTGAAGCAGTACGCCACAGCGCCCGCCTCGCCGCTGGTCACCCAAGACGTGCTTCTGCTCCAGGGCTACGACGACCACTACGTGCCGCGCCGCCAGTTGGCAGACCAGGCAGCAACACTCACACGAGCCCGTTCCGTCACAACCCGGAGGTTCACCTCCGCCGAGTCGGCCTCCGCGCACTGTCAGGTCGGCAATATCGGCCTCGCCTTCCAGACCATGCTGGCATGGGACGACACCGGCCAGCTCCCGTGACCCTGTCTCGTGGGAATCCGGCCGCTTTGACCCGACAGACGCGCACAAGTCGCGGTCGTCGCGCTTCGCAGGAGCGGCTCTGGGAGGAACCCCTGATAGATACGGCCAGGTACGCGTGTAGCGCCGAACTGGGTCCTTTGTCGGGTCCTTAACAGCGCGTTGGACGTCAACTGGTCCGCACGTTGTGTCACACAAGCCGTCTTGTTCTATTTCACGATGCCACTAAGAGACAGCAGTGAGAACGCGATCCCCGTGCTCGCTTTCGAACGCGAACGTCCAGATCACGCAGGCATACTCCGCGGCCTTCCCCCCGAGTGCGCCGAGGCCGTGATCGTCCTTCACACAGCGAACGAGGTCCTTGCGATGGAAGTGCTCCGGAAGATGTAGCGGAGGCCGACTCTACAGGCCCAGTGTCGCTCTCCACTTCCTGCGCAAGGCCGATATTCGAGCCGGGCAGAGCGTCCTCGTGTTCGGCGCATCCGGGGCAGTGGGCACGTCGGCTGTACAGCTCGCCCGGCATCTCGGCGCGAAGGTGACGGGTGTCTGCAGCACCGCGAACGTGGACCTCGTGCCATCGCTCGGCGCGACCACGGTGATCGACTACACGCGCGAGGACTTCACGAACAGGGCAGAGCGATACGACCTGATCTTCGACGCCGCGGGCAAGAGAAAGAGTGCCGCCCCTCTCGAGCATTGCCGTCAGGCGCTCGCTAATGGCGGCGTCCTAGTCTCGGTCGATGACGGGACGCCGAAGCTTCGCCGCGAAGACCTGGTGCTACTCGGCGAGCTGGCGGCGACCGGTGAAATCCGGCCCGTGATCGACCGCACCTATGCCCTGGACGACATCGTCGACGCGCACAGGTACGTCGACAACGGACACAACCGCGGCAACGTAGTAGTCACCGTGCCGTAACGCTCCTAAGGGGTTCCCATCGAACAGGCGAATCGAGCAGACATCGGAACTAGAATCAGCGCGATGCGGCCGGGCGCCGCTCATGCTCACCACCTCGGAACCGGGCAGGCAGGAGCGGAGTCGGAGGAACGCCATGAAGGCAGTCGTCCAAGTCGTCTACGGCTCCGCCGACGTCCTCGAATTCAAGGAGATCGACAAGCCGGTAGCCAATGATGACGACGTGCTGATGCGCGTCCATGCGGCATCCCTTGTCGCCGGTGACTGCTTCGCCCTGAGGGGCATGACCTTCCCCGTACGGATGTGTGTCGGGTTCCCCAAGCCGAAGAAGGACCATGACGTGGGGGTAGATCTGGCGGGGCGCGTCCAGACGATCGGCAAGAACGTCACGCGCTTCAAGCCGGGCGATGAG
>PMIZ01000175.1 GCA_003157225.1 Actinomycetota bacterium
CCAGCGCAACCTCGCCAGCCGCCTCAAGGAGCAGGACTTCGACGACGTCATCGCCGCCATCGCCCTCTACCGGCCGGGCCCGCTCGAAGCCGAGATGATCGGCCCCTTCATCGACCGCCGCTGGGGCATCGAGCCGGTCGTCCTCCCCCACCCCGCCATGGCCGAGGCGGTGGCCGACACCTACGGGGTGATCCTCTACCAGGAGCAGGTGCTGCGCATCGCCCAGTCGGTGGCCGGGTTCGACCTGGCCGACGCCGACTCGCTCCGCCGCGCCATGACCCGCGACCGCAGCCGGGAGGAGATGGCCAAGATCGGCGAGACCTTCATCGCCCGCGCCGTGGAGCGGGGAGTGCCGGAGGAGGCCGCCCGCGAGGTCTTCCGCCAACTGGAGGGATTTGCCGCCTACGGATTCAACAAGAGCCACTCGGTTTGTTTCGCCGTCATCGCCTACGCCACGGCCTGGCTCAAGGCCTATTACCCGGCCGAGTTTCTCTGTGCCGTGCTCAACAACCAGCCCATGGGGTTCTACACCCCCCGCACGGTGCTGAACGATGCGCGGCGGTTTGGGCTGGAGGTGCGGCCGCTGGACATCAACCTATCGGGGAGAGGGTTCACGGTGGAGAACGAGGTGGCGCCGGACCCGTGGGGCGCCGACGACGGGGCGGCTACGCACACCGCCGGGGAATCGGGCGACCCTACTGCTACACACACCCCCGGGACGAAAGCCCCCTACGACCCCTTCGCCCAGGCCTGGACCGCCGAGCACGACTGGGGGCTTACCGAGGCCGATCTGGCCGAGCTCGCGGCCGAGCAGGAGGGGGATTCGGCCTATGCCGAGGCCCTGCGGGTGGCGCTGGAGCAGGGGCTTTCCGCCGACGACCACCGTCGGGATGGTGCTAAATCTGGCGCTGTTTCGACCGGGAGCACCGCACCGCCGGCTGTCAGTCTGACACCTGGCGGTGAGTCACAGCCGGCCCGCGCCGCGCAGCGGCGCGGCGCCGCCCCCAACCCCGGCGACCTCATGCTCCCCCGCGCGCCCCGCGCCCGCGGCGGCGTGGAGCCGGGCGCCTGCCTCGCTCCCAGCTCAGGCATAGCCCCCGACGCGGGCCGGGCCCTGCGCGTGGGCTTCAAGTACCTCAAGCAGATGGGAGATCGCTCCCTGGACCGCATCGAAGAGGAGCGTCGCCACGGCTCCTTCACCAGCTTCGAGGACTTCTACCTGCGCACCCGCATCGACTGCCCGGTGGCCGAGAACCTCATCCGGGTGGGAGCCTTCGACTCCCTGGAGCCCGACCGCACCGAGCTGCTCTGGAGACTGCCCCTCTTGCACGATCGCCTGGAGGCGCTGGCCGGGTCGTCCGGAGGGAGGCGCGGCCAACTGCGGGCATTCTTTTCCCCGCCCAGCCGCGCAGGTCTGGAGCGCCGCTGGAGCCTCGAGGACAAGGTCCGCTCCGAGCTCGAGCTCCTAGGGCTCACGGTGAGCTGCCATCCCCTCTCTCTATATGAGGAGGAACTCCGCCGCATGGGCGTGCGCATGAGCTACGAGCTCCCAAGCATGGGCGACGAGGTGCCGGTGACGGTGGCCGGCGTCTACGAGCGGGCCCAGAACCCCTGGATGCGCTCGGGGAAAAGGACCATGTTCCTCACCTTAGAGGACGCGTACGGCCTCTATGAGTGCGTCTGCTTCGAGTCGAAGCTCGCCAAGATCGCCCCGGTGGTGGCTCGGGCCAGCTACTTCCTGGTGCGGGGAAGGCTGCAGAACAACCACAAGCGGGGACTGGCCATCGTGGCCGAGGAGGTGTGGGATCTGGAGGAGGTGCTGGCCCGGAGGAAGACTGGGCAGCGGGCGGCGCTGAAAGCCGCCCTGGACAGTATCCCACTCAAGACCGCCGCGCCGGGCACCGGAACGACGGCGATCCCGAAGAAGGTGGGATAGATCGTCAGCAGTTGTTGCGAAAGATGCAACAACTGGATGCCGCCTACTCGGGGATGGCTCTACTAGGGAAGACGTCCAACCACAGCTCCTCAAGTGAAATCCACGGCATGCGGAACTCCTCCGAACGCCAGCGAGCGAAGAGCGCTTCGGCCTGGCCACGGCCCAACAGTCGCCGGTCAAGCGCCTCGACCAACAGGCGACAACTGCGGTAGCAGCGCTCCTTGCCGAGTAGCGACAGCGCCATGATGTAGGAGTCGAGGTCGTCTGTCAGGAAGGCTTGGCCACGGCAATGAGCAAATGCCAAAGCGGACGCTTCTCCACGGGCCAGCCTTGTACTCAGTTCTTGCCACAGAGCCAGTTCCTCGACAGACTCGAGGTCCACAACCTGCAGTGACCTGGCCCCGATGGCCCCGCTGACGGCCACACGGGTGTCATCGTAGACGAGCTCGTTCTCCACGACATAGGCCGTCGTCACCACTTTGAGCCCCGTCAATGAGCCGAGCAGTCCAAACAGACCCTCACTGCGGAAGTTGATGAGCGCGGTCGTGTCCAAGACAAGAAGAGCCGGGTCACCAGAGCTCACACGGCTTCACCGCTAGTCGTGTCCTCTCCGATCTCACCGACCAGTTCAAGGGCCTCCTCGCGAGAGAGCCCCAGGACTTCGGCAAGCTTGCCGCCCGATATCCGGCCCTGCCGGAAGGCGCCGAGGGCAAGCAGCCTGAACCGCCTGCCTGTCGCTACGTTTTCCCGGGCGTCCGACGCGCCATCCGTGGTGGCGACGGCGCCGCCGAGCAAGCGATCGACCACGCTGTGTCTTGCCTCGGACAGCTGCTTGCCTTTCGCCTCATCGATGAGATCCAACCCGCCGAGACGCCGCAGCACGGCCTCGTAGCTGGTGCCGAAGTGTCGCTGCAAGTGAACCACGCTTTCGACTCCTTCCACTCCGTAGCGCCGCGCCAGAGCCTCGACTGCCTCGCGCGGCATTAGGAAGGCGGCGGCGAAGCTATCCGCCCTGATCTCGTGGAAGGGGCGAGAGCCGGTCTTGCGGGATCCCAAGCACGCGTAGCTCCCGATAGTCTCTCGATCAACGAGAAGGTGGCAGTATTCGTGAGCGGCGCTGAAGTCAGGCCGAGTCTCCACCGCTCCTTGATTCACGAAAACGCAGGGCCCGAGGTCATCTGAAGAGTGGAACGCTCCCATGACCCTCGACTCCGGCGCGAATTCCGCATACAACTTGACCCCCTGCTCCTCGATCACGGCCACCATGTCGCGCACCGCTGCACTTCCCAGACCCAGTCGACTGCGCTCCTCACGAGCAAGTTCTTCTCCCTGCTCGGCCGCACCAAGCTCTCGGCGCGCACCATACGAAGGAAGCCAATCCGAGGGTTCGCCAAAGACGAGCCGTTCCAGCGACGCATACTCCTCGCAGTGATCCAAGAACCGAACGAGTGGGGCCTGATCGCCCGGGCCTACGTTCTCACCGTGAACCAGAGCCTCGGGTGCAGCCTGAGTAGCGCCTAGTAGGTAAGACGGAGAGCGATCGAGCATGCGGGCCAGCCTTCCGATCTCCACGGCCGACACGGCTCTTTCGCCTGACTCGATCCTTGACAGCGAGCTTCTATTGATGCCGAGCCCCCTCGCCACTTCTGCCTGGGGCATGCCGATTGCTTCTCTCGCCTGCCTGACCCTGAGTCCGATCTCCGCCATGGTGATCACGGAGACTCCTCCTCTTCTGCTGTGCTCTGGGCTCACTGTAGTTCGCGCTGTTGGCGCATCTATGTGAGATTTTAGCACAGCCCAAGGGCCGGACAAGCTGTTGGCGAGGTCGCTCGTGTGCATGCGTGTAGTATCGCCGGCCAAGAACGACCTGCATATCAGACCAAAGGTGGAGATTGGCGGCGACGCCAAGACGTAGACCCCGGTCTTGGGCTGTGAGCTCAGAGCCGCAAGACCCCTGAGCCCCGATCCCTAGCCCGCCTCATACCCCATAGCCCGGTAGCCACGTAGCCGTCGTTCGTGCATGCGGGCGAGCATCGGCACGTTGAAATCGGCGTAGTCGTAGATCAGCACCTCGGTCTTGCCCTCGCCCAGACGGTGCAGGCGGCCGGCATACTGCGCCAACGTCCCTCGCCAGGAAATGGGCAGCGCAAGAAACAAGGTGTCCAGCCGCGCATCATCGAAGCCCTCGCCCAGGTACCGGCCGGTGGCCACCAGCACACGCTCTTCCGCCGAGGGGATGGCCACCAGACGTTCGGCGATCTCTCGGCGGCGTTTCACTCCCATGCCGCCATGCAGCGCCACCACGTTAGCGATTTGCGGCGCCAAGGCCTCGGCCAGGAGCTGCAGATGCTCGCGACGCTCGGTCAGCACCACCGGCGACCGTCCGACTCTGACCGCAGCGACCACGTCATCCACGATGAGACTGTTCCGAGCGGCATCGGCGGCCAGCGCGGAATAGAGCTCTTGAATGCCCGGACCTGCTTGGCCCACGGCCACGGCGCCTGCCGGCGACGGATGAGAAGCCGCGAACCCAGTGCGTCGCACGACCACGCGATGGGAGAAGGGTCTCTCCGCCGCCTGTTTTCGTGGGTCGACACGATGGCGGATGGGGCCGCATTGCATAAAGAGGATGGGGTGATGACCGTCCTTCCGTGCAGGCGTGGCCGACAGCCCCAGCACGTACCGCGCCCCGGCGGCTTTGGCCACTTGCTCAAAGGTGCCGGCCGGCAGGTGGTGGCACTCGTCAAAGATCAGTTGCCCATAGCCGGCTACCAGCTCGTCCACTCGGCCCTGGCGGCTCAAGCTCTGGAGCAGCGCCACGTCAATCAGGCCTCCCGGTTTGCGCCGGCCGCCCCCAATCTCACCAATCTTCTTGGCATCGACATTCAGGAAGGCGACCAGCCGGGACTTCCATTGATCCAGGAGTTGCTGACGGTGCACCAGCACCAGCGTGTTCACGCCGCGAACCGCGATCATGTGGGCGGCGACCACCGTCTTGCCGAACGCCGTCCCAGCCGAGAGCACCCCTGTGTCGTGTGCCAGGAGTGCCTTCACTGCAGCCTCCTGTTCGGGACGCAACGTTCCCTCGAACCGAACCTCGAGGGGCGTGCCGCTGAGGCGCTCGTCGACCAGCTCCACTCGTACCCCTAGCTCTGCCAGCAGCGCCTCCAGCTCCGGAAGACAGCCGCGAGGAAGAGCGATGTGCTTGGGGAAGTCCTCCGCGCACCCGATGACGCGGGCATGTCCAAACACCGGGAGATGCATGGCCTGCGCTCGGTAGAACTCGGGGTTCTGGAAGGCGGCCAAACGGATGATGCGATTCCTCAACGCCGGCGAAAGGCCTTCCTTTGGGATATAGATCTGATTGGCAAGCACCACTCTGAGTGACTCAGGCAGGCTGGCGCGGAGCGCCGTCTCTCCCCCTCCTGGCAGCCAGCCGAAAACCCGGACCTGTCGCCAGGGTTCGTCTGGCCAGTCCTCATCCGGAACCACCCGCACCCCCATGACCTGGTCCAGCGCCTCGGCTTCAGAAACGAGGGACGTCAGCCGTTCCCGCGACACCCGGTCGAGAGATGACAAGTACGCGAACTGATCCTCGTAGGGAACGAGATGATCGTCCAGGAAGACCGTGTTCCCTTCGTCCCGCGCGCGCCGCTGCAGGGGCAAAGCGATCAAGTTGCCGAAGCCGCCCTGAGGCAGAGTGTCCTGGCTGGGGAAGAGCCGGTCGTACGAAGCCAGGCCGATCTCGGGACGCGTCCCCATCGCCCGCGTGAGCAGCAACGATCCCAGCTTCCGGGCCAACGCAGCTGGCACGGGCTGCGCAAAGAAGACCCACAGATGGGCGCCGTTTCCGGAGCGCGATCGCTCCAGCGCTCCGGGGACCCCGAGTCCACGACAGGCGGCGAGCAGCGCCGTGGCGTCGTCGTGCCAGTCCGGTCCATCCAGGTCGATGGCGACAAACCAGCAGGTTTCATCATGGAGGAGCGGATATGCCCCGACTACGAACTCCCGATCGTCACTGCCTTCCCGGCAACCGCGCAGATGATCACGAAGGACGTCGGTAGTGAACACAAGCATTTCGCGATTCGGACACACTGCACAGCGCGTCTTGTGCTTATCACACAGGCCCCTCACCCACTCATTGGCGCAGGCGGGCTGAAAGCCCGAGCGGCCGGTGCGCTGGTTCTCCCAACGGACCGCGTACACATCTAGCCGTCCCCGAAACAGGCCCGCGAAAAGGGCGACTTTCTCATCGGGCGAGGAGTCACGGGCCACGGATGTGGAGCGTGGTTCACTCGCCTTGTTCTGACCGGGGTTCACGTTCAGCTCGCGCATTCGCTCTAGCAGCTCGGCGCGTTGCTGCTCGAGAGCCTTGATCTGCAGCTCCAAGGCCGCGAGTTCCCCGCCCTTGTCCGTGTTCGGAGTCTCCATTGACGCGCACGATAGCGCATGACCATTGCCGGCGTCGCGCGCCCCGCGTGACTCGAGCGTCCAGTGGGGCGCGAAGCCGGACGTCAATGGCTACCCGCCGATGGGAAGCCGCCTAATTCTGATCCTCGAATGCTCGAAGACGACGACACTGCCTTCGGCCAGTTCTTTCGCGACCGAGTCCAGGTTCCCCAAGAGGAGCGCCAGTTGAGCCTCTGGCCGCCTGTCAGTTCCGCGTCTGAACAGAATCACAGAGGGTTTCGGTCGGCCGAGGGTGGCGAACACCTCGCGGTCGCGCGCCGCCTGCATGCCGACATCACGCACGTGAATGGAGTCATGGCCGGCCGCGCTCAAGCCGGCAGAAACGCGCGGCGAGATCGCGTTGTCAATGAGGAACTTCAGGAAGCCACCCGCAGCGGCAGTTCTCTCTCGCGCACGCTCTCGGCCGCAAAGTGCAGGGACTGTTCAATGTCCTCCGGCTACAGGTCGGGGTAGGCAGCGATGATCTCGTCAACCGTCATACCCTGGGCCACCATGTCGATCACCGTCGCCGCGGGGATTCGAAGGCCGCGTATGCAGGGCACCCCTCCCATTTGCTCGGGGTCGGTCGTTATGCGTTCGAACCTCATGTGATGATCACCTCCGAGCGTCTGTCGCTCCGACTCGCTGGCAGATAGCATAGACGCTGGTCTTGAAGGTCGCAGTAGAGACCATGAGCCAGCCAGATACAGAGCGCGCTTCCAGTAGCAGGCCGGTCCGAACAGGCAACGTGTACGTTCTGCACATTGCCCATGACAGTCGGGTTGGCGGTGATGCGATCCAGCGTCATGCGCTCCATGGCCCGTCCTTTTTCGATCGCAATGCCGCTCTCAGTATGGCCTCCTGGAATGACCGCGTGACGCGCCATCTGTTCGTCTCCTTCCGCCTGTTAGAGACGAGCGCCGTAGCGCGATAACTCGGAGTGCACATCGCACCAAAGATGGGGGTCGGCGAAATGCCAAGACGCGCCGGCATCCGGCGCCGCCCGCTCACCCGCCCTTGGGCAGCCAGCTGAACCGGCGAACCGCCACGATCAACCCAAGGACGCCCCAGCCGGCGACGACGGCCAGATCGGGCCAATCAAAGGCCCAGCCAGTCGTGCTCGGGTTGTAGACAACAAGCAGGGCGGCGGCGATGTGCCTCACCGGGAAGATGGCGGCGACGCTGAGCAGCCAGCCGGGGATCTCCGACGAAGGGACGAACACCCCGGAAATGAAGTAGAGCGGCAGGGTGATACCCAACACGACCGGCATGACGGCGTCCTGATTCTTTGCGATGCTGGCCAGCGCGAAGCCGAGGCAGCAGAGCGCGAGAGTGCTGACTATGACATCCAGCACCAGGGCTGGAACGGTACGAGCGGGGATCGAAGCGCCGTAGGCATAGCCGATGGCGAGCAGCAGGACGGCTATCGCAAGTGAGACCACCACGGCTACGAGCGCCCGGGCGCCGATGAGCGTAGCTGCCCGCACGGGTGTAGCCCGCCGCCGCTTGTAGATGCCGGCCTCCCGCGTGGCGACCACCGCGGCGGCAAGATTGCCGAAGGACGCGTTTATCAACCCGAGAGCGATGATGCCGGGCACGTAGTAAACGGCCACGCTGATGGCCACTCCTCCGATAGTCACCTTCCCGTGGCCGAAGACCGAGGCGAAGATGACCAGGAACATGACCGGCAGGAACAGTGTGAAGAACAAGCTCTGGCGGTTTCTCACGTACGTGTACGCGTCGTAGCGGAACTGATGACCGATCATCGGTTCTCCTCCCGCGTGAGCTGGAGATAGACGTCTTCCAGGCTGGGCCTCGACACGGTGAGGTCCGCCAAGTCGACTCCCTCCCGCTCCCCCCAGTCGGCTAGAGTGCGGAGCAACGGCAGCGGTTTCTCCGCTCGAAACTCAATCTCTGTGTCTGACCGCTGTGGGACCAGGGAGTAGATCTCTCTGGGAAGATCGGAGGGCTTGAGATCCCCGGGCATCGTGAAGTGGACGATGGACTTCTGGACGTCGCGCGCACCAAGGGTGGCCGGCGTCCCTTCCGCCACTATCCTTCCGGCGGCGATCACGCTGATACGGTCGGCTAGGTACTCGGCTTCCTCCATATAGTGGGTCGTGAGGAAGATCGTCTTGCCGAGAGTGCGGAGTCCGGCCATGACATCCCACGCCGCTCGCCGGGCCGAGGGGTCAAATCCGGTCGTCGGTTCGTCGAGGAACAGAAGCTCAGGGTCACCGATCAGAGCCAGGGCAACATCCAGCCGGCGTCTCTGGCCCCCGGAAAGACTAGCGCAACGCACGTCCTCCTTCTCAGAAAGCCCGACCAACTCCAAGGTGTCGGCCACCGCCCGGGGAGCGGGGTAGTAGCCGGCATACAGCGAGAGGCATTCACTAACACTTAGCGCGGCTTCGGGTTCCGACTCCTGGAGGACCACCCCGATGCGGCTACGCCACAGGGCGCCTGCCTTGCCGGGATCCACCCCCAGCACGCTCACCTCGCCCGCTGTGCGCTGCCGGAAACCCTCCAGGATCTCCACGGTGGTCGTCTTCCCGGCGCCGTTCGGTCCAAGAAAAGCAAACACTTCTCCGGGGAAGACATCGAGATCGATACCGGCCACAGCCTCAAGAGTGCCGTAGTTCATCTGAAGCCCTCGAACGGAGATCACTGGATCAGGCATGGCGCCCCCCGTCTCTCGCCAAATACTCAGGTGTTCAGCAAGTCTACTACAACATGTCAAGCGTCGACGTGATGAGGGCGGGCACCAAGGCCGCCTCGACCAGGGTCTTCGGAGTCGCTGTTGACAAAACCGCGGGTTGCACCTTCTACGCCGGCGGCGTGGCCCAAGCCCTGGTAGCCCTGGTAGACCGCCGCGCGCCTAAGGACGTCAAGAGGAGCCCACTCCGATCATCAGCGTTCCGATGGACTGGGCGCCGTAGCGGAAGAGGGTCATAAGAAGGATGTCGCACGACGCAGTGGTCTCGACCAGAGAATCGAGCACGTAGGCAAACAACTCGCTCCATGGCCGCAGGAGCGGTCTTCTGGGGCCACCGATACCGCACACCTCGCCTGCAGGCCGTGGAGCTTACTCCCGAAGGTCGGGTAGCCCCGGAAGATGCGGCTGGCCGAGAAGCCCTTGGTGCCCATGGTGAAGGCGAGGCCCTCGGAGTCTAGCCCGGCGAAGAGCCGGCTGAAGTAGTCCCGCGCTTCGGTGCTGCAGGAATCCAGGAAGTGCTTGGGAGTGGTCTTGCCAAAGAGGCTATTCACATTCGCCACGACGAGGTTCTTGAGGTCCTCCTCGCTGAAGAGCTTGCGCTCGGTGCGGCGGTCCTCCTCGCTCGCGAGGTCGTGGCGGATGATGGCCGAGAGCCCGCCGAGGGTCGTGAGGAGTTCGGTGCGCTCCTGGTCGGTGACCTTCCTGTCGGCGGCCACGAGCGAGAACTGGCGGGCGAACTCGTTGAACTTGCGCAGCACGTCGGTGCCGGCGAAGAAGGAGAGGCGCAGGTTGAGCATCGGAGGACCAGGCCGGACGACGGCCGCAATGCTACCGGGTGACTCTGACAATTGAACTGATTATGTCGACAATAGTTCGACCAACCATGGTCAAATATCACCAAATGGGCAACGTTTGCGCACGGTGACTGCGCGTTGGGAATCCGATGGCCGGTGCGATGGACATACTGAAGACTCTCCGAGAAGAGGTGGCGGGCGAGGAGTTCGATCACCAAGCCCTCCTCGATGCCTGCAAGGACTACGCCCGGCCTCGGGATGCGATAACGCGGTTGCTGAGATCGGGATCGGTCATCCGCGTCGCCCCGGGCATTTATGTCTTTGGACCCACCTTGCGGCGGCGTCCCTATTCGCGCGAGATACTTGCAAATCTCATCGCCGGCCCCTCCTACGTGTCCTTTGACTACGCCCTTCAGCACTACGGGCTCATTCCTGAGCGGGTCGAAGCCGTGACGTCGGGCATCGCGGGAAGACCTCGCCGGTTCCAGACCCCGGTCGGCCTCTTCAGCTATAGACAGGTGCCAGAGAGGGCTTTTGCCGAAGGCCTTCACAGGGTTGAAATCCCGGGGGGTGGCGGCTACCTGATCGCCGGCCAGGAAAAGGCGCTCGCGGACAAGATCCGCGATGAACGCGGTTTGGGCATTCGGAGTATCGACCGGATGGTCGTGCACCTCGTGGAGTCACTCCGAATCGATGCTGACGCGCTCGCCGACTTGGACCCTGGTGAAATGGAGCGCATAGCCGCCGCTTATAGCTCGCATCAACTCCGGCTCCTCGCGGGTGCCATCCAACGCCTGCGCAAGGAGCGCGGCCGTGAATGAAGCAGTAGCGCAACTCTTGTCTCGCTACGGTCCGGTGACTACGCAGGACTATCGGCAAGCCCTGCGCGAAATCCTGCAGGACGTAGCCCTCCTCGGGTTGTGGAGGAGCAACTTCTTCGAGAGGGCCGCTTTCTACGGAGGTACGGCGCTGCGCATCCTCCACGGCCTAGACCGCTTCTCCGAAGACCTCGACTTCTCGCTACTCGCGCCCGATCGAAGCTTCGACTTGTCACGCTACGCCTCATCGCTCGAGCGAGAGGTGCGCGCCTTCGGCTTCGACGTCACGTACGAGGTGAAGAAGACCGCGGAGACCCGCGCGATGCGCTCGGCGTTTTTGAAAGCCGATACCGTTCGGGAGCTCCTGATGATCGAAGCACGCCCCGAAGTCATCGCCGGCATCCCCAACAGGCTGCTGAAAAGGGGCGTTTCGCCGCTAGGGCGTGATTGGCACGCGCAAGACGAGGACGCAAAGAGCGCGAATNNGCGCTATTTGCGCGACTGAGGACGAAGTATTGTGCCGCCAAGTGCGTTCTTGCGGCCGAGACTCCGCTTTTCAGCAGCCTCCAAAGGGACAGCTGATCAGGATCAAGCTGGAGGTCGACACAAATCCACCGCCCGGTTTTGAGACAGAAGTGAGATTCGTGCTGCGGCCGGTACCGTTCTCGGTGCGCACCTACTCCCTACCCGATCTGTTCGCCGGCAAGATGCACGCTCTTCTCTGCCGGAAATGGGTCAACAGGGTCAAAGGCCGGGACTGGTACGACTTCGTGTGGTTTGCCGGCAACCACCCGGAGTTGCGGTTGAGTCACCTGGAGCAGCGCATGCGGCAAAGCGGTCACTGGACCGAGTCCACGCCGCTGGGAGGTGAAGCTCTGAGGCAGCTTCTGCATGAGGCAATCGACGCACTGGACGTGGAGCAGGCCCGTCGCGAGGTCGAACCGTTTGTCCGCGACCCAGCGGCATTGCAGGTATGGTCCAAGGAGTTTTTCCGAGACGTGGCGGGGCGCATCCTCTTCATTTGATCACTCGCGCCTGTCGGCGCTCAGCAGCCGGGGGGTCATCCTCGACTTCGATGGCAATGACCAGGTGCTCGGGGGATCTCCAACCGCGCCCCGTAGTGTCTAGCCCGGCGAGAGCCGGCTGAAGTCGTCCCGCGAGTCCGGGCTGCGTGCAGTAGGTATGCGACCGGCATCTGTGGCTCAGTGCCCCCCGACTTGTCCGCGGCAAGCCGCCCCCGCTTCCGGAGGTTTGTGACTATAATTATGGTCATGGATAGGACATTGCCACTGGCCAACGTCAAGGCGCATCTCTCGGAGATAGTCGACCAGGTGGAATCGGGCCACGACCGGGTGATACTCACGCGGAACGGCCGGCCGGCCGCGGTCATCCTGAGTCCGGCGGATCTCGAGACGCTTGAGGAAACGCTCGACCTGCTCTCCCGACCGGGAGCGCTCGAGGAGCTAGGGAAGGCCCGGGCGGAGCTGGACGCCGGCAATTTCCTGACGGCGGCCGACCTACGCGCACGCTTCGGACGGTCCTAGAACTGTCGTGGGCCACTTCGAGCTGCGCGTGGCCCCGAGCGCTGCTCGGTCGCTGGAGCGCCTTCCCGAACCGGTGGCTACGGCCGTGGTGGAATTCCTCACCGGGCCACTCCTAGACGAGCCTCAGCGGGCCGGGAAGCCTCTAGTCCGCCAACTCGCCGGCTACTGGTCGGCCCGCCGCGGTGCCTATCGCGTCGTCTGTGCGATCGATGAGGCAGACTCGTTGGTTCTGGTCGTCCGCATCGAACACCGGGCCGACGTCTATCGCCCGTTGTAGGCCCGGTCTCTGGGTCGCTGCGCTACAATGCAGCCACATTCCCAGCGCAAGGGGGGCACCATGAGCTGGATCAGCAAGCTGCTACGGCTAGATTCACGCCGCACCATCACATACGACCGTATTCCGTGCCCCGTCTGCGGCGGCACGGGCGTCGTAGAAGTTCGCCTTCTCCGCAGCCCTGCGGGGGCAAGCACTTTCCTTCCGTGCAAGCGATGTCGCGGCGCACGATACGTCGTGGTGAAGAAGTGCCAGACGCCAGCCTAGCGTAGCGGCGTTCTACGAAGGGAGCCTGGTCCTATGAGTCCCAAAGACACTTCCCAAGTCTTTCTGATCGGCTCCTCTGACAGGGCCGCGGCCATCAAAGGCCTGTTCGAGCATGCCGGCTTGGGCGACCTTTCCGACCAGAGCGTGGCTCTCAAGGCCAACTT
>PMIZ01000126.1 GCA_003157225.1 Actinomycetota bacterium
CCCCGATGAGAGCGGTGAGGATGCCGAGCGGCATCTCCAGGGGACCGGCGAGCCGCGCTAGATCGTCCACCAGCAGCAGGTAGACCCCGCCCAGCACGGCGGAGACCGGGAGCAGCTTGCCATAGTCCGGTCCCACGATCCCCCGGGCCAGGTGCGGGATGATGAGTCCTACCCAGCCGACGATCCCGGCCACACTCACCGCGGAGGCGGTGAGTAACGTGCAGGCGCCGATGATTATCACCCGCAGCTTGCCGGTCTCAGCCCCCATCGCCCGTGCTTCTTCTTCGCCGAAAGAGAGTGGATTGAGGTGCCACCGCACCAGCAGCAGCGCGGCCCCGCCGACCACCATTGGCCCCAGCAGGATGAGCAGGTCCGTCGTGTTGATCGCCGCCAAACTGCCCATGAGCCAAAACGTGATGGCCGGCAGCTTGTCGTAGGGGTCGGCGAGTACTTTGAGTATCGAGATGAGCGAAGTGAAGACCGTCCCGACCAATATGCCGGTCAGCACCAGGAACAAAGTGGGATCACCACGGCGCAGCCGGCCGGCCAACATGTAGGTGACAACCACCGCCGAGAGGCCGAAACCCAGAGCAAGGAACTGCGTGATGATCACGCTCTTCGACAGCATGATGCCAAGGGCGGCGCCGAAGCCGGCCCCCGCGGAGGCGCCGAGGATGTCGGGCGACACGAGCGGGTTGCGGAACATGCCCTGGTAGGCGGCACCCGAAAGTGAGAGGCCGGCGCCGATCAGCAGGGCGGCTAGGATCCTCGGCAGCCGCACGGTGAGGATCACCGTGGATACGTTCTCCGGTACTGCCGCGTGGGTCAGCCCCAACTTCGCCCCGAGCAGCGTGAACATCTCACCGAGGGAGACGTGATAGCGGCCCAGCATGAGCGAGAGTAGAAAGACCAGGATGGGCAGCAGGATGAGCCCGGTGAGCCTCAACCTTACGGCCGTCGTCCTGACTCGCGCGCCGAGACCCCTTGCCGGCGCCTTTGCCGCGTCGGCTTCCACCCTCTCAGTCATGCCGTCACCCATCTCGAATCTGTCCCTACAAGTCGATAGCGCGTTGCCCTCAACCGTGTGTCCCACTCTCATGCGCGGCGGCCGGCCTGGAACGGGTTGCGGCGCCGTTATCGGCAAGAGAGTATAACGCGGAACGGCAGCAGGCGGCTGAAGAATGACGGTTCGCCGCCAGGGCGCGACCGAGGACGTTGTATCGCGCCGGCCAGTACATTCTGGTGGCCAAGGCTTCGTTCTTCAGCAGCCTCCCGGGGCAGACGGGAACTGGGGGACCGCTTACTCCAAAGAAAGAGGTTCCACGGGAGGCACGTCTTGCTCGGGCGGACTCTCCCAGTCGCCGAAATGGCGCTCGAAGACCCCCAGCAGGACGTCGCCGGCCTCGGCCGCGAGGGCACGGTAACGCTTCATGAGATCCTGGGCCTCAGGCGTGAGGTGGGAACCTCCGCCCAGACTGCCGCCGACGCTGCGATCGAGCAAGGGGAAGCCCAGGCGCTGTTCGGCCGCGTGCAGGATCCGCCAGGCCTTGTTGTACGACATCCCCAATTCTTGGGCAGCCTTGCGCAGCGAGCCCCACTGCTCCACGCCGTCGAGTAGCCGGGCAGGGCCGTCTCCAAAGGCCCTGCCCCGATGATCCAGCCATAGTTTGTAGTTCAGGCGCACGCTTGCGGCTCCGGTCTGCGCACTCTACGCGGATTGCAGGGGACCCCGACCCGGCCCGCCCGGAGCGGCGCCTGTGTCGGTCGTCTGGGCGCCGGCGTCGGTGGTCGGGGCAGCGTCGATCGTAACTGCCGAGTCAGAAGGCGGCGGACCTGCGCCGGCCGCGGGCGGCGGCGCTCCGTAGGAGGGCGAGACGTAGGGGGCGGCCGGCGCTGCTGCCGCCCCGCTCGCAGCCGCCGACAAGTAGGTCTCGGTGCCGCAATATGGACATCGGACCAGGCCCTTCCCGGCCAGCTCCACCTTGCCGCCGCAGTTGGGGCACGTGCCGTCTTTGATCTGCGCCGCCTCGGCGGAGACCAACTCGCCTCGATCCCAGTTCACGAAGCCCCGGAACAAGTCCTTGCCGATGAGGTCGTAGATGTTGGCCTTCACCTGGTCGCGGGTGAGATTGCACTCGATGGCGAGGTCGGCGAGGCTCACCCGGCCGCGGGTGGTGACGGCGTTGAGGATGGTCCGCTCCTTGTCGGCCCTGCTCTCAGCCTTCACCTCTCCCTTGGAGACCAGCAACAGGTAGAGGCCGACGGCGAAGAACGGTAGAGAGAAGAGCACAAGGCCCAAAACGTGCCCAGCTTTGCTCTGGCCGGGCGCCAGTTCGGTGAGCCCGGTGATGAGCCAGGCGGCGACGCCTAGACTGACGACGATGAGTACTATGCCGAGGATCCTGGTGCGCATCGCTCCCTCCTGGTCGCGACTGGTGTGAGCCGGTGCCCGGCCCGCAGGGCCGGGCACCGCTTGGCATTCAGTTCACCTGCTACCCGGCGTGGAATCCGCCTCCTCCGCCGCCGCCGGAGAATCCGCCCCCGAAGCCTCCGCCCGAGAATCCGCCGCCGCCGAACGCACCGTGCGAACTGCCACTCGACGATGGGGTGGACGTGAGTACGCTCGACATGTTCCCCAGGCTGTGGAACAGGCTGTTGGAGATCGAATCGAGGCTGAAGCCACCGCCCGGAAGGCCGACGTGGCCTCCCACTCCTCCGATGCCTCCACCCAGCCCGCCACCGAGGCCCCCGGTCGTCATCGGCCCCATGGGCCCGAACTGACCCGGGATCGGAATGATCACTGGCGGGTGGTACCAATCAGGGGAAGCTACTGTCAGTCCTTCGAAGCGCCGCACCCATTCTTTCTCCACGCCGAAGGCAACGGCGTAGGGAAGGTACTTCTCGAAGTTCTCCTTGGCCGAGGCCATGTCCTGGAAGCGAGCCAAATCCCGGAGATAGTTCCGGAACGCCTCCCACCTCCGCTGCTCCTGCGCCCCCTTGGGAGTGCGCTGAGGCATGTGCGGGGCGAAGACCCACACAATGATCACGGCAACGATGGACCCGAGCATGAACCAGCCCCAACCGGTGAGATGCACCAACGCCATGAGCGCGGTTAGCCCACCCAGAACGACGGCCAACAAGAAACCGTGGGCGACCCAGCGAGCTCGGACGCGCTTCGGGTTCTTGTAGAACATGCCAGCCGCGGTGATCTCCTCATACACCTGGCTGACGATCGGATCCACGTGCGTGTAGAAGTGGTCCTTCAACTGCACCGACGTCACTTGATCGGGATGGTTGCCGTCGAAGAGCGAGTTGGCGACGGCGGCCTCGAAGCCCTTGAGATCGTCGAGCGGTTTCGTCCGGGTGAAGATGGTGGTCGTCTTCCCGAGCAGGCTTTCCTTCTCGGCGTCGGTGATCTCCAGGTATCCGCGCCTGGCTAGGTCGACAATGGTGGCGATGACCTCCTTGGTGTCGACCTTCTCGTCGATCAGGGCGCCGGCCAGCCCCGGGGACAACGTCGAAGGGGGCTCGCTCACATAGGTAGCGTACACCGCGCCCGGATCATCGCGGCCACGCCTGCGCCAGATCAGCAGCATGCTGAGAAGCGCGACGATAGGAAGCAGGAACCCCACCTTGGGGATGATGAACGCAGCCAGCCGAGTTGCCGTCCAAGTGTACTTCACCACACCCTTCGGGAAGCCGGTCACGATCCAGAAGTTTGAGTAGGCAGGGACGTTCGAGGTCTCGTAGACCATCTTCGAGGCACCCGGCGAGCCAACTGTGGCCTGGCTCCCGTACCCTACCTCCACCGCATGCGTCATTTTGTCGGGCGCCACCGAGCCAGGCAGCGTTACGGTCGCTATTGCATGGGCGATGGGGACCGGGGTCTCGGCGTCAAAAACGTACCAGCGCAGCTCGTCACCTTGCGAGAAGTACTGCACCACGGCTTTGGCCCGGTAGTGGAAGGTCCAGGTGGCCGACGTGTCGGTGAGATCGAAATTGACTTGGATGTACTGGAGACTTCCTTCCTTCCAGGTCTTGAACGTGCCGGGTGTGTCGCCTTTGGGCAGGACGGCTCCATTCGCGTCCCGTACCTGGATGTCCGTTATCCCTTCGTAGTTGGCGGTCGGGATGTCACGGGCCACGTAGTGGTAGTTTCCTTGGAAGTTGAAGGTCACCGCCTCGTCGACGACGACGTCGCCGTTCTGCTGCACATTGACGGCCGCGTCAAGGTTGTCGATGCGCCAGTCCTTGGTCTGCGCCATGGCCACGGGCCCGGCGCAAAGGACCAAGAGAGCGACGAGCGCCGCGAGAAACGCGAAGCCCAACGCTAGAGTTCTCGGACGCCGATGCTTCATTTCTTGTCACTCTCAGCCGCGCCCCCACCTGCTGCTGCCGCCGCGCCGGCCGCCCCGGCCTCTCCTGGGGTCGCCCCGCCGCTGGCGGGTTTGGTGAGGTCATGCCCGCAGTTGGGGCAGAACTTGGAGCCCACCGGCAGTTTGGCGTTACAGTCGGGGCAGGTGACGGTCTCGGCCAGGTTGGCGCCGCAATTGGGGCAGAACCGGCTGCCGTAGGGTACGTCCGTGCCGCATTTCGGGCAGCGTATCTTGGGCGTGGCTCCACCAGCCATCGCCTGCTGCAACATGCCGGGGATCATCATGCCAAGGCCGGCGCCGGCGCCTAGGCCCAACCCAGCCGTCGCGGCGCTGCCGATGTTGGTACCCGTGCCGCCGTCTCCGCCGGTCCCGCCACCGCCGCCTTTGGCCAGGTCGCCGATGGCCTGCGCCGCCTTGTACTGGAAGTAGCGGTCCATGCCTCCGACGGCTTCCATGCCGGAGCGCTCGTCGATGCGCTTCTGGACGTCTTCGGGCGGCGATATTGCGTTGACTATGAAGTCGACCATGGCCAGGCCGTACTGAGCGAAGTCGTCGCGGATGCGGGCCTTGACCCCGGCACCGAGTTCGTCGAAGTAGCGTGGCAGATCAAGCACCGAGTCGAGGCTCTCGCCCAGGATATCGGCGAGACGCCCAATTATGATGCCGCGGAGGAAGTCCTCGATGTCTGCGTTGGTGTAGATGCTGCGCGTACCCACCAACTTGACCACGAAGAGCTTCGGATCGACGATCTGGAAGCTGTAGATGCCGTTCGAACGCAGCCGGATCATCTTGAACTCGGAGTCCCGGAAGAGGATCGGCTCGAGGGTGCCCCACTTGAGATCGGTGAAGGTCCGCTGGCTGACGAAGTACGCCTCGCAACGGAAGGGGCTGTCGCCCCAGAGGGGCGTGGTGAAGAGAGCGGTGAGCAGCGGGATGTTCTGCGTGGCCAGGGCGTGGCGGCCCGGGCCAAAGACGTCGTAGGCCTTGCCATCCCTGAAGAACACCGCCCACTGGTTCTCGCGCACGACGAGCTGGGAACCCAGCTTGAACTCACCCGAGCCCTGCTCAGGGATACGATGGGCCATCTCGTTCCCTTGCTCGTCGACGTACTCGATCAGGTTCATAAGGGCCATCGTCTACCTCCCGGCTCCAGTGATGAGATGATCCCGCTCGGTGAAGTGCGCGTCCAAAGCCTCGATCCGATCGTCGAGAAGCTTGATGTCGCTGCCAAGAGAGGGACTACCGGCAGCGAGCGTGTTTGCCATATCGTGGATGCCTGCCGCCTCGGTCTCGAGTGCCTTGTCGAAGTCGTAGAGCTGCTGCAGCGTCTGACTGCCCGCTTTGGTCGCGTCGAACATGCCCGTGTACCCGTAGTCCGCGAATTGCACTCGATCGCGCACCTTGCGCAGCTTGCGCATGAGCGTGTCCACGTCACCCAGCGCGTCCAGTTTGCCTGCCTTGATGAGATCGAGCTTGAGGTCGTCCAACTGGCCGAGGCAGGGCTCTAGGCGCTCGGCGATGAATACCCGCTGGGTCTTGTCCGCCTCGCGAGGCACCTCTTTCTTTTTGTAGCCGCTGTAGCCGGGAACTTTCTCCATGGCCCGCTCGAACCAGTTCTTGCTTTCCTCGATCCGATCATCGATCCCCATGGCTTCCCCTTTCCTAGCCTTACTGCTCGCTAGTGACTCTCGTCACCGCCATCGCGCTTGGAGACTCTATGCTACAAGACCATCGAATTCGCGCAGCAACAACCTCCAGTTGGAATCGTGGATGTACCTCGGGTCCCAGACCGCGGGAAGGAAGATCAACTCCTCCCCAGTCGTTTCGAGCTCATAGTCCACCGAGTGCAGCTCATGGGCCTCATGCGACTCGACGGCCATATACACGAAATGCGCGAGGACGTGAGCATCTTTCCTGCCGACGAGAATGGGCGACAGCACCCCGAACTCGGGGCCGAAGTCGGGGCTCTGCCCACGAGTTCCGGCGGCGTTCACCAACATCGGGCGCTGGAGAATGCTCGGGTCAAGCCCCTGGGTCAGCTGCAGCACCGGCTGCGCCTCCGTGAGACCTACCCCGAGCTGCTGCACGACCGCCCTCGCAAGGGTGAAGGCCGGGACGTAGAGAACCGGCTCTGCCGGCGCGGCGATCTTTCGGATCCGGTCCCAACAGGTCGAGGAAACATTCACGGACAGGCGCCACACGGCCAGATAGTGGATGTCCCCGGAAACGGCCAGGTCGGTGGTAGCGGCGGCGGTGAGGGGGGAGAAAGGGACGAAGCCGTGTTCGTCGGGCTCGTGGACGAGACCACAGCTCGTGCAGACGAACATGGCGGCCTCGTCTCCACCTTGGAGAGGGAGACCGCAGTTCTTGCAGAGCAATGGGGCCAGGTCAGCTGGCGAAAGGCTCGTGGAACTCCACCTCCCCCACCGTGCGGAAGCGCCAGATCATGAGGACAGCCAAAAGCGACACTATCACGGCGGCGGCAACCAATGAAACGCGGCTGTGCCCGGTGACTCTGGACGCAAGCCAGATGAGCACCGCGACGGCGACCGCGACGGCTGCCACCTGCGCCACCAGCAGCGCAATGCGTGTGGTGTTGGAGGCCGGAGCGACTCCTGAGTTGACGCTGCCGTTGCGACCGTTGACGACCACCCGACACAGGTCCGCGCCTTTCTCGTACCGCAGAATCCACAGAGGATAGTAGATGATAGTGGTGGACTCCCGGAACACGAAGAGATGGCTGTCGGGGTTGACCGCGCCCGAGAGCGGCTGGATGGCCGCCCTGCGCCCCGCAGCCACGACCTCCGCGCCGGTGCCTTCTACGCCAAGTACGATCGCCGTCGGTTCGAGCTCCCCCGCCAGCGCCGGCACCATGAGTTCTCTCCCGGTGATGCGCGGACGGACGGCTCCCAGAGCTCCAAAGTCGGCAGCGGGTTGGAAGAACCGGCGTTCCTGCAGCCGAGGCTCCTGCACGTCTTCTTTGACCGCCCCCAGCTCCAGATGGGCCTCCTCGTCGCCGAACATGTCCTGTCGACGGGTGGTGACCAGTTGGGTCGTCGTCCGTATCTTGTAGCCGAACTCCCAACCCGCCACGAGAGCCTTGTGCTCCCAGATGGGTGCATAGACGAGCTGCGCCTCCACCAGATGAGCAGCCCGGGCCTCCTTGGCTATGCCCGGATACTCGGCCAGCCAACGGGTACCGGCGATGGCAGCTTCAGTCCGAGTAACCTTCGAGGGGAAGTACCAGCGGGAGAACCCGTCATGCTCAAGCACCGCCACTCTGACACCGCAATGGGCGCAGACCAGGATCCGCTTGCCCTCCCACGCATCCAGGGGACCGGCGCACTGCGAGCACTGGACCGACCGAAGCGTCTGCTTCTGGATCCCGGGGGCTGCCGCCGGCGCGACGACCCCGCGGGTGAGCAGAGCTCCGCAGAAGGCGCACACGGCGCCCTCCGCATAGTCGGGCATGGCGACCGGGGCCCCGCACTGGGGGCATTCAAGCTCACTGCCCGAGGTCTTGGTGGCTTCCATCGCCTTGCTAATCTATCACCACGCTCTCGAGCAGTGTGACACCGCGAGGCGCTGGCAGCCTACTGAGGCGTCAGGAATAGCGCAGCAGGCCTGCCACTCCTCCAAGTTCCTCGAGTACGGGGATGTTCTCTCCCACTTCGAGCTGACAACCCTGCAGGATAGCGAGCCGAACGATCTCTCCGACGGCGTCGTCGAGGTGCGCTGGACAGCCGCCGCAGGTGGGGCAGGTCTCCACTTCGCTCAGGCCCGCCCATCCACACCCGGCGCACGTCCACCCTGGGACCCGGTAGTTACGATCGACCAGAAGGACCTGTAGCTGATGACGCGTCAGCGCCCCCAGCACGTCGTCGAAGCCCGACACACCACGACCTTCCCGGCTCAGACCTTCCTTGATGCGGG
>PMIZ01000039.1 GCA_003157225.1 Actinomycetota bacterium
TAACAGGATTTGTTAGCCCTTGAAGTCGGGCTCCAGATCCTCGTCGTGTGCGGCTTCCTGCTCGCGCATCCACTCAGCTTCGCGCTCAGCCTCGTCGTAGGCCTCGCTGTGCTCCATCCAGAGGATCACCGTGTCGAAGACCAGGCCGCACCGGTAGCGGGCCTTCCCATCGTTGGGCTGGTGTATCCCCGCATACATGTCATGTGGGCCCGGCTTGTCGTCCTCGTCGAGGGCGTCCTGTTCTGCCAGGTGAGCGGCGATCACGGCATCATCGGCTGCAATCTTTGCCGCGGTCTCTGGGTCCATCCAGGTCGTCTCAGGTCCATCGAGCTGAGCGTCGCCTGCCACTTCTGCGGGCAGATCTGGGTTGCCATAATCCATGTCGGAGCCCTCATCAACGGGTGGCCAGCCAAAGGCGGTGAAGCGAAGGTAGGTCAGGAGCCAGATGAAGTCCGCCGGCCAGAAGGAATAGCGGTAGGAGTCCTCAGGCGTGAGTCGGCGCATCACATTGGCGCAATAGACCAGGCCCCAGACGATGAACGGCAGCGACAGCAGAATCAATGGCCCCATCGGGTGCCCCCTCTCGAACTACGGCCGAGAACGAACCCGGCAAAGAAAGCAAGCGCGATCATCCAACCCAGGCAGAGCATCACGACGCCACCCCCGCAGGTGCGGTCTCCTTGGCGATGCCGTGCGCCAGCATCAACTGCCAGCAGCTCGCACTGACCTGGCTGATGTCGTTGCCCACTTCTGTCAGGCCCATGCCAGCGGCCAGACCCAGCAGGACCGCCAGGCTGTGGTAGCTCATCCACACGGCCATCGGTGTATCCAGGCTGTCGCGCAGGTTCATCTCCTGGGCTTGGGCGCNNCACGGGTCTTCAGGGTGTCCCAGGCGAAGAGGGCGATGGAGCCCAGCAGAGCGGCGAAGATGAGGACTGGGCCCCAGATCGACACGATCATTTCGCCACCTTCGCCACCGGCTTACGGGGCTTGGGGGCAGTGGGGACATACCTCTTGGCGTAATGCGTCCTGAGGGACTCTTCGAACTGCTCCGATGCGATACGAGCCGCGCGGGCCTTTTCGATGAGCGTGCGTTCGTAGGGGGTGGTCTTGTCAAGATTTCGGTCCTGCGCCGTCACCGGATTCATCAGGCAGCCCATCATCAGAGCCGCCATCGCCATCAGAATCAGCAGCACTACGGGAATTGGCACGAACATCAGCAAGTCCTCTAACGCGGGCTCCCCTGGCCCTTCGTCGAGAACTTGGGGTGTAAAGCTAACTTGTCAAACGAACGGGGCTATTTGGCCGCTTTTGCGTCCGCCGCGCACTTCTCAGCGCCCCGCATGCTGGCGATCATCGTCGGATAGTCGTCGGTCGCGGCGCCAAAGGCGGCCCAGGCGGCATATGACGCAGCCCAAGCGGCATCGCGCGGCCCGGGATCCATGACCGCCGCATTGACCATGGCGATGGCGAAAGCCTCCTCAGAGGCCCGTGAGCACTCTTCTGCGCTCGCCGCCCCGGTGAGCCAGCGCCGGGCGATCACGATGGCCCAGGCGACCCGATCCTCTTCCGGGTGGGCAGACGTGAAGATCCCGATGACCGACTCTGCTGCCTCACAAGCGCGAATGACCGAGCGTTGCTGCTCGGTCAGTTCGTCGTCTATATCACTCACATGGTGAGTCTATCCAAACAGGGCGTCGGTCTCCCCTAGTGCTTTCACCGAAAGCGCCAACGCCTGCTCGTGTGGCAGGATGCGCGGCACCCGGTCCCACATTGACTCTTTGGGAGTAACGAAGCCGGGGGGCATCGCGCCCATGGCCTCGAGGTCGCGCAGGAAAGCCGTGTCGAAGATGGCTTGTAGGCCAAACTCGCCGGGTTCTAGCCGTGCGAACTCAGGGTTTAGGCGCACAGGATCCATCACCATGCCAGGGGTGACATGCTGCCAGCCCAGTCCCCGCAGGCGCTTGATCTCAGCCTTGGCGAGCTCGATTGCCCGCCTACCGCGCCAGCTCGCCCGGATGGACGCGTAGCGGTCCCAGTAGGACTGTTCCTTATCTGAGCGGAAGCAGCACTGCGTGAGGACTAAGGGATGCGAGGCTGCTGACTCACTGACCCATTGCTTAGGAGACGTGGCCTGTGCCGCTTCGAGGCGGACCTGCTTGAGGATCGCTGCTGACTCCACGCTGCCACGAGCTTCGTGGATGAGGCCCTCGGCGATCTGGGCAGTGGCCGAGAGCATGCCCTTGTAGCGCGACCAGGACGCGAAGGTCTGCTCTTCTGGTAGGCGGTTGAGGTTGGACGGGCGCATAGCCTCGACCTTCGTCGCCATGTCCCACTCGGTGGAAGTGAGGGATTTGAGAGTCCGGTAGTTGGCCGGGATGGAGGTTTTGGAGGTCTGGGTCTTCATTACTTCACCCACCCATCAACGCCCCAATCGGGACCAGCCACGACAGACCAGGACTCGGTGCCAGCGTAGGCTGTGTTGCCGAGGATCTGGACGACAGTCGGGATGACCGTGCCATCGTCATAGACAGCGAACTCGTTCCAGCCCTGCTGCCAGTTGGGGTTGAGGCCGTAGCCTAGGGATGACGACTCAATCCGACACATACAGCCCGTCTCACTGGCGAAGATGCTTTGGAGGGACCCGTCGATCAGGTGGCGGGTCTTGTAGACGCAGGCCAGGCGATGGACATGGCCCATGGTCACGTTGCAGTTGTGCTTCTCGATCTCGGCGATAGCCGAGGCCCCCGAATCCTTCTTTACACAGTCGCCGTGGATGATCTTGAGGACCGGGACGCCGGCACGGGTTTTGACGATGGCAGCGGCATAGGGCCAGCCCAGGCCGTGCTTGTCGCGGAGGTAGGCAATACCTATTTCGTCCAGGCGCATCAGATGCTCGATGGACATGACCGACTCGGTTTCGCCGACTCGGTGTAGTCTCGCCAAGAAGGGGGCATTTCTAGCCAACCAGGACTCTAGGCGTTGCTCGTGGTTGCCGGGCACCCATTCGAACTCAACACCCTCTCCTGCGGCCTCGAGGAGCTCGCGCAGGCGCAGGGACAAGAAGTTGATCTCCGCCTGAATCAGCATGTCTATTCTGCTGTTGGGCGCGAACTTGGAGAGCTCCGGCAGGTCAGCAATGTCGCCGTTGAGGACGATCTTGTCCCAACGGCGAGAACGCACGCGGTCGAGCAACAGGGCCCAGGCGACGGGATCCAGGTGGAGACTCTGGACATCGCCGAAGGTGAGGACCCGCAGCGGGGCGCCCTGAACCGGGGCCTTGACCACATCGCGCGACTTCCAGTAGGTCAGCGGACCGTAGGTGGGCACCGGTTCGAGCGCGAACTTTGGCGCCTGGTAGTTGGTGGAGACGCGGCGGACGGAAGGACCATTGACCTCAGTCTCGGTCACGG
>PMIZ01000042.1 GCA_003157225.1 Actinomycetota bacterium
TGCTTCGAAATCGGTGGCGCCGACAGCTCCGACCCCGCCGATTTCCGACGGGCTTGCGATGGTCGGCAGGAGAGATGACCATGAGCGAGTACACCGTGACGATGTCCTTCTCGGGGGTCCGCAGCCGAATTCTGGTGACGGCGGGGACCGACGAGATCTTGCGGGCGGTGCTGCCGCCGCCCCGGCAGGTCCGGCACACGCAGGCAGCGCTGTCGTTTCTGGAAGCCCTGGCGTTGTGGCTGGACCAAAGTCCCCGTGTTGTTGTGTCTGCGGCCGAAGTGGACGCTACATCGTTGTTCGGGCTCACCGACGACTTCGGCACACCCCAGCGCGGCGTGTACTACAACGTCGAGGTCGTGGAGCCCAAGCCCCGCCGACGCGGCAGGAGGCTCGCGGGCGTCGGCGAGTTTCGTGACTTGCGCCAGCTCAGCCTCATCCCTGGAGGGCGCCCGTGACCGTCGCTGCCGAAGTCGAGGCAGAGATCGGTCGGCTATTTCATGTCGAGCACTGGCGCGTGGGCACGATTGCTGAGCAGCTTGGTGTCCATCGCGATGTCGTTCGTCGTGTGCTCGGCCTACTTCCGGCAGAGCCGCGTTCTGAGCGGACGCCGCTCTTGGTGGCACCCTACGAAGCTTTCATCAAGGAGACACTTCTCAGATACCCGCGCCTGCGCTCGACGAGAGTTCTCGACATGCTCCGCGACCGCGGCTTTCGCGGCAGTGAGCGCACCTTGCGTCGCTTTGTTGCGATGGCGCGCCCAACGCCAAACCGCGAAGCCTTCCTGCGCCTCGACCCACTCATCGGCGAGCAGGCTCAGATCGACTGGGCGCACGTCGGCCCCATCGCGGTGCCTGGTGGCAGCCGGTCTTTGTGGCTGTTTCTTATGGTCCTGTCGTGGTCCCGCGCCATGTGGGGTGAATTCTGCTTCGACCTCAGCGTCCATTCGCTTCTCCGCTCGCTGTCACGGGCGGCGACCTACTTTGGGGGGACCACGCGACAGTGGCTTTTCGACAATCCCAAGATCGTGGTGCTCGAACGCCACGGCGAAGCGGTGCGCTTTCATCCCTTGCTGCTCGACCTGGCCACAGCCTTCCACGTGCAACCACGCCTGTGCAGGCCCAGGCGTGGTAATGAGAAAGGCCGCGTGGAGCGAAAGATTCGCTTCCTGCGCGACCGCTTCCTCGCCGGCCGGGAGATCTACAGCATCGAGCAAGGCAACCGCGAATTGCTGGCCTTCATCGACAACATTGCTCATGCCATGCCCCACCCGGAGTTCGGCAAGAAATCCATCGCGGACTGCTTGGCCGAGGAGAAGGAGCGGCTCATCCGCGTGCCCGATCCCTTGCCGGCAACCGACCTCGTCGAGCCGGTGGCCATCGACAAGACTGCCTTCGCTCACTTCGATACCAACCTGTACTCGGTGCCACCCGAGGTCGTTCAGCAGACCTTGACCCTGGTGGCCGACGATCAGCGGGTACGCATTCTGCGTGGGCAGACCGTGGTGGCTGAGCACGAGCGGAATTGGGGCCACCGCCAGAAAATCGAGGTGCATGAACATCGTGCGGAGATCATCCGGCAAAAGCGCGCGGCCGATTCGTCCACGGGACGCGATCGCCTGCGGGCTGCGGCTCCCGACATTGATGTCTTGGTCGGTCGCTGGGTCGAAGCTGGCCGCAACGTCGGGCTCATGGTGGCCCAGACGCGACGGCTCCTCGACCTTTACGGGCACGACATCTTCGCCCAGGCGGTAACCGAAACCATCGCCCGCGGCACGCACGACCCTGGCGCGTTGGGCGTCCTTTGCGAGAAGCACCGTCGTGCCGCCGAACATCCCGTCCCTATCGAGGTGCCCATGCCAGACAACGTGCCTGACCACGATGTCGTTCCCCACGACCTGGGAGGTTACGACGATGTCGATTGACGAGGTCATTGCCCAACTCCGACTCCTTGGCTTTCGTTTGCCGATGGAGTCCCTGCGCGTTTTTCTTGAGCAGGCAACACGCAATCGCTTTACCCCGGTGCAGATCACCGAGAAGCTTGTCGAGATGGAGCGCCGCGAGCGCGACGAGCGCAACCTGGTCGCGCGCACCCGTGCTGCCACGCTGGGGAAATTCACGCCCCTGGATCTCTTCGACTGGAACCACCCCCGGCGCATCGATCGCGCCACCTACGAGCACTTGCACAGCACCGCCGAATTCATCGAGCGCGGCGAGAATGTCCTGTTCAGGGGACCAAGTGGCGTGGGCAAGACTACCCTGGCGCAAAATCTCGGGCTCGCCGCCCTCACGCGAGGCTACACCGTCCGCTTCTCGACCATGGCGGCGCTCCTGACCGACTTGCTCCGCAGGGAGTCTTTGCCGGCCCTTGATCGCTGCCTACGCCATCGCTACGTCAATCCCAGGCTTTTGATCATTGACGAGATCGGGTATTTGCCCTGCGACAGTCGCGCAGCCGACCTCTTGTACAACATCGTCAGCCGCCGACACGAATCTCGCTCCATCGCCATAACCACCAATTTGCCTTTCAAGCAGTGGGGCTCTCTCTTTCCAGGCGCCGCTTGCGTCGCCGCCCTGGTCGATCGCTTCATCCAGCACTGCCACGTCTTCGATATCGACGCTGATTCCTGGCGCCAGAAGTCGGCCAAAGCTTCCAGATAGCCGGTGTAAAAATGCGCCCTGACCAAGATCGACGGCGTTGGCTCACTCGCACCGAGGCTGCCAAGCGGCTCGGCACCACCATCGCTGGCGTCCGTCGGCTCGAAGGAAAAACGCTATTCCCAGAAACCATCGCTGGTATCGAGCGATTTCGTCCCTCGGAGATCGCCGCCATCCTAAAATGCCGGTCCTCGCTTTCCAACCCCGTGTCGCCCAAACCCAGGCCGCCAAGGTGGCGCAACCTAGGCGAAGAAGCCGCCGCCGTCTTTGCCCTCTTTGCCGAAGGCAAGGACTTGCGAGAGATCGTANNCGTCTGCCCCGAGCGCGTGCGCACGCTCTATCACCATTGGACCACCGACCTCGACACCGGTGAACACCTCCGTCCACCCAAGCACCCGAAGCCGCCACCCGCCCACTCACGCCCGCGGGCACCGGCCTCTGCCGCGCTCCGAGGGCAGTCCTCGTCCCTGCCCCAAAGCCCCGACGCCAGACCTGTCGCGTCTTCTGATGATCAGCCGACAGACCTCACCGTGTCGTCCAATGCCGTCACCGCGCTGCTCGAGAAGCTGCTTGGCAACCACTGAAACGCGACCGTCAACATCTTCGCCCTCGTTGCGGCCGTGGCCGGAAAATCGCGGAAACACGTGGCCAGGAAAGTGCGGAAGTGTTTGGGCCAGAAAGGTGCGGAAATGCGTGGCCGTCTACAGTAGGCAGGTGCACGACGAAGGCGGAGCACCAGGCACCCGTCTGCAGGGTTCAACTCCCCCCTCCGATTACCTCATTCCTACCTCATGCCGCCGATTACCTCATGCTGGCTCGGCGCAATAAAAAAAGCCCTGGGATTAGCAGGGCTTCATCGCGTTGGCGGAGACTGGCTTTGCCCGGCGTAGCCAGAGCACGGGGAGGGTTTGGGAACCCTTCCAGGGTTCCCATCAAAAATCGACCGA
>PMIZ01000169.1 GCA_003157225.1 Actinomycetota bacterium
CGTCACCTTCTTCTTCAACGGCGGACGCGAGGAGCCCTTCCCCGGGGAGACGCGGCGGCTCATTCCTTCTCCCAAAGAGGTGGATACCTACGATCAGAAGCCGGCTATGAGCGCCTACGAGGTGGCCGATTGCCTGGAGCGCACCATCGCTGAGCAGCCGTTCGACTTTGTGGTGCTCAATTTCGCCAACCCCGACATGGTCGGCCATACCGGCAACCTCGCCGCCACCATCCAGGCCGTGGAGATTGTCGACCGGTGCCTCGGCAGGGCGCTCCGCGTACTGGAGGGAGAGGGCGCGAAGGTGATAGTGACCGCCGACCATGGCAACGCTGAGGAGATGCTGGAATCGGACGGAACTATCGATACGGCGCACAGCCTTGGAAGGGTGCCGTTGTTGGTGCTGGCCGCCTGTTCGCCTCTCCGCGAGGGAGCTGGTCTGTCCGACGTGGCGCCGACTCTCCTCTCCTTCCTGGGCCTGGAGGCCCCTCCGGAAATGAGCGGCAGGTCCCTTTGCTCAGGATGAATAGGGATCTTGTGTATACAAAAAGCTTGCCGTCGGTGGTAACTTACCTTCAACGAGAGAGGTCGCGGCCCGCGATGGGCCCCAGGGTTCACAGAGGTCACAAGAGAGAGGGAGAGCGGTGAAGTACGTTCTGGTCGGGGTGGATATCATCCTAGGTCTTGCTGTGTTGCTGCTCATCTTTCTCCACTCGGGGAAAGATGCGGGGCTGTCCACCACCTTTGGAGGTTCCGGTACTTTCGGCGGCAGCGGGGTGGTACAGAAGAACCTCGACCGCCTGACGGTCGCCTGCGCCGTCGGCTTCTTCGCGGTTTCCATCGCACTCGCCTACATCATCTAGAGAGACGTAGCGCTGCAGCCGAGTCGCACAAAAGTGTAAGGGAGGTTACCGTCTAAAGCCGAGAGCTTGAGAGACAGGCGTTGGGCTCACGCTACTGAAGGAGGGAAGAATCTGTTGGTCAAGAAGCGCATATGGCTCGTCCTGACCCTCGCGATTGTCCTGAGCGCGGCAGTCTTGGCGCTGGCGGCCTGTGGGGGCGCCGGAGGTGGTAGGGCCGGCGGAACCCTGAATGTCTTCATTAGTGAGCCGGCCTACATCGACCCCAACCTGGTGGTTGAGAGCGAGGGCGGTCAGGTGGATTATGCCCTGTTCGAGGGCCTCACCAAATTCAACCAAAAGACTTTGGCGCTCGAGCCCGGTGTTGCGGAGAGTTGGAAGAGCAACGCCGATGCGACAGTCTGGACGTTCAATCTTAAACACGGCACCAAGTTTCACAACGGCCGCGAGGTGGTGGCAGGAGACTTCAAGTACTCGTGGGAACGTCTGTGCAACCCCAAGAACGAATCGCAGTACTCTGGTCTCCTGAACATGATCAAGGGGTATGACGAGTTCGTGGCCGCCAACACTCCTCCGGCGGCGGCGTCGACGACGGCGGGCGAGACCACGACAACGGCTGCCGTGACTGCGACAACGGCGGCCCCGGCGGTGACGGAGATCAGTGGCATCAAGGTGGTGGACAACTACACCCTCGAGGTCACCATGACCAAGCCCTTTGCCGAATTCCCGCTTGTTGTGGGTGTGATTGACACCGCTCCGGTACCCAAGGAAGAGCTCGACACAGAAGCCAAAGCCAAGGCCTTCGCTCTCATGCCCATCGGCAACGGGCCCTTCAAAATGGCCGAACCGTGGAAGAGCGGGCAGTACATCAAGGTAGTGAGGTTTGAGGACTACTCCGGCACCAAGCCGAAGATCGACGGAGTGAACTTCAAGATCTACGCCGACGCGCAGACTGCCTGGGTCGACTTCCAGGCGGGCACCCTGGATTGGACGGTGATTCCTCCGGGGCAGTACAAGTCGTCCGTCACCCAGTATGGGTTGGCCGATGACGGCCTGACGTCCAATCCTGGCAAACAGGTTGAGAATGGCGCCGAGCCATCGGCGTACTTCCTGACGATGAACAACAACGATGACCTAATGAAGAATGCCGACCTGCGGCGCGCCATCTCGCTGGCCATCAACCGGCAGGCCATCTGCGACGTGGTCTGGGAGGGCACTCGGAAGCCCGCTACCAGTTGCGTCCCGGCGAGCATCCCCGGCTACGAAGCGAATGCTTGGCAGTACTGCCGCTACGATGTCGAAGCGGCGAAGGCCATGCTTGCAACCGCCGGCTATCCGGGCGGCGCCGGCCTGCCCACCATCAAGCTGAGCTTCAACTCCGGGGCTCTTCACGAGCAGGTCATGCAGCTTGTGCAGGCCGATCTGAAGGCGATCGGCATTAACACTGAGTTTGACACCAGCGATGCGCCGACGTTCTATGGCAAACTGTCCGATGGGAAATTCCAGATCGCCCGGTGCGGTTTTGGAGTCGACTACCCGAGCATCGACGACTATATGACCCCGGTGTTCGGTGCGGATTCGGGCTCGAATTACGACAAGTTCAAAGATGCGGCAATCCAGCAGGAGATGGCCGACGCCCGGGCGATCCTCGACGACGACAAGCGCCTGGCTGCTTGGAAGAAGATCGTCAAGGAGATCGGAGACATCTGCCCCGACGTTCCCATAGCGGTGTACGCGCATGAGAGGGTAACGTCCTCGCGGGTACACAACCTTACGTGCAGCCCACTGCTGCTGCTGGACCTGACAGACTGTTGGATCTCCCAGTAGGCGACTTAGCGCTGGTCTGACTCTAGACGAAGTCGCGAAATTGTGAGAATGAGTACTCAACGAGCGGCAGGATGCCTTTCGGGACATCCTGCCGCTTCTCTTGCCCATGCTTCGACTGAGCGAGTCGGCCGATGTTGACCTATATCGGCCGCAGGATCCTTCAGATGATCCCCGTCTTCATCGGGGTGAGCATCATCATGTTCCTCGTGCGCTCGCCTTCTGTCGTGCCGGGCGACCCCGTGCGGATGATCGCGGGTGAGCGCAACATAACGCCAGAAGTGCGGGCGGTGGTCACGCAGAAATACGGGCTGGACAAGCCCATCTACGTTCAGTACTACCGGTATATGGGAGCGCTGCTCCAGGGCGATCTGGGGGAGTCGTACCAGGACCAGAGGCCGGTGCTGGACATCCTGTTGGAGAACTTCCCCAACACTCTGGTCCTCGCGATTGTGGCCATCCTGATCGAAACGGCGTTCGGGCTTGCCGCGGGGATTCTCTCTGCTGTGAAGCGGTACTCTTTCTGGGATGTGCTGGTCACCCTCAGCACTTCGATGTTGGTAGCGCTCCCTGTATTCTGGCTGGGCTTGCTGCTCAAGCTGCTCTTCGCTGTCAAGTTCAAGCAATGGGGCTTGCCGAGCCTCCCTCCGAGCGGCATGTCCGGGGATGGTTCCCCGGTTGTGCTGCATCTCATCTTGCCGGCCGTCACCCTGGCCTCGGTCTCGACCGCATACGCGGCCAGGATCATGCGCAGCCAGCTTCTTGAGGTCATGGGGCAGGATTACATGCGGACGGCCGCTGCCAAGGGTCTCAGCGGCAGACAGGTCATCTGGAAACACGGCCTGAAGAACGCCATGATCCCGGTAGTGACCTTTCTTGGCCTGGATCTCGGCGCCATGGTGGGGGGCACTATTCTCACGGAAGCCGTGTTCAACTGGCCGGGGGTGGGATTCACGATATACAGGGCCATCACCCTGCGGGACTGGCCCGTCGTTACCGGAGGCGTTGTCATCATTGTGGTCTTGGTGATGGTGATCAACCTGCTGGTGGATGTCAGCTACGCCTTCCTGGACCCGCGCATCAGGTACGGACATGCGGCGAAGTAGAGAAGAGACTGGCTTGCAAAAAGAGCCGCCGTCAGAAGATGGCGTAGGTATGCCGTCTATCGGACCTGGGGGCCCTAGCGTGCCCCTGCCGATCTCGGAATTCGGCGGCAAAGGCCGTACGCTCCGCGGGGACGCCTGGCGGCGACTGTGCAAGAACAAGTTGGCGCTGGTCGCGCTGGGCTGGATCATCTTTGTCATCGTCATCGCGGTGAGCGCCGATCTCTGGGTGCCTCGAGTTCTCGGTAACCCCATCGAGATCGACACGACCACCGTGGCGCAGATGTCGCTGAACGCGCCCTCGAGTGCTCATCCTTTTGGGACTGACTTCGCCGGCCGGGATATCGCCTCCAGGGTGATATATGGCGCTCGGGTGTCGCTGATGGTCGGCGTTGTGGCCGTCGCGATCATGGTTCTTCTTGGTCTGATAGCGGGAGCGTTCGCCGCTTACTACGGCGGTTGGTGGGATGCCATCATCATGCGTACCGCGGACATCTTCTTCGCTTTTCCGTACATACTCTTTGCCATCGTGCTACTGGCCCTGCTGGGGAACGGCATCCAGAATGTCTTTATCGCCATAGGCATTCTGGGGTGGCCTAGCATTGCCCGGGTGTTCAGAGGCTCGGTTCTTTTCGTGAAGGAGAATGAGTACGTGGACGCCGCCCGAGCCATGGGCGCGTCGACACCGCGGATAGTTTTCCGCCACATCATGCCGAATGCCATCGCTCCGATAATTGTCTACGCCACGATGAGCGTCGGCGGGGCCATACTCACCGAAGCGGCCCTGAGCTTCTTGGGCATGGGCGTGCAATTACCCAAGCCCTCATGGGGCGGGATGTTGAGCGAAGCTCAGACCTACATGACTTCGGCGCCCTGGCTCATGCTCTATCCTGGTCTTGCCATCCTGACCACTGTGCTGGCCTTCGTGCTGCTCGGTGACGGCCTGCGCGATGCCCTCGACGTGAAGATGAAGGGGTGATCGTTGGCGCCGCTTCTCGAAGTTGACGACCTGCACGTGCACTTTTTCACCCGAGACGGGGTGGTGAAGGCCGTAGACGGGGTGAGCTTCACCCTTGAGCCGGGGCGGACGCTTGGCATGGTCGGCGAGTCTGGGTCCGGGAAGTCGGTGACGGCGCTCTCGATCATGCGCCTTATCCCAGAGCCGCCTGGCAAGGTGGTGAGCGGCGACATCCGCTTCAAGGGGAGGAGTGTCCTGCAGATGAGCGAGAAAGAGCAGCGCGATATGCGCGGCAATCGGATCGCCATGATCTTTCAGGACCCCATGACCTCACTCAATCCGGTGTATCGGATCGGCAAGCAGATCGGTGAGCCTCTCCGCCTCCACAAGAACATGACCGGTAAGGAGTCTGTGGCGGCCGCGGCGGAGCTGCTGGGCCGAGTGGGCATACCGAGGCCCAAAGAGAGGGTTCGAGACTATCCTCACGAGTTCTCCGGGGGTATGCGGCAGAGGGCCATGATAGCCATGGCGCTCGCCTGCGGTCCCGATATCCTCATTGCCGACGAGCCCACGACAGCCCTGGACGTCACCATCCAGGCTCAGATTCTGGAGCTGATGCAGGAGATCCAGGCCCGCACGGAGTCGGCCATCATGATGATCACCCACGACCTGGGTGTGGTGGCCGACATGGCCGACAATGTGCTGGTGATGTACGCGGGTAAGGCGGTTGAGTACGGCCCGGCCGACGAGGTCTTCTACCGGCCGCTTCATCCCTACGCCTGGGGGCTGCTTGAAAGCCTGCCCCGGCACGACGTGGACGATAAAGGGAAGCTGTGCCCGATCAAGGGCCAGCCGCCCAGTCTCATCAACCTTCCGAGTGGCTGCTCGTTCAGCCCGCGTTGCGCCTATGCTCAAGACATCTGCCGCTCACAGGCCCCGCCACTTGCTGAGATCGACCCGGGCCACTCGTCCGCATGTCACTTCTCGGCAGACAAGCAGTTCATCGCTCAATCTCCGCGTTGCGCAATGGAGGGTCGCTAGATGGCTGCCCTTCTGCAGGTCGAAGGTCTGATCAAGCACTTCCACGTGGGCCAGGGCGTGCTCCTTTCCCGCCTCAGCAAGACGGTGAAGGCGGTGGAGGACATCTCCTTCACGGTAGACGAGGGGGAGACTCTGGGCTTGGTAGGGGAGTCCGGCTGTGGCAAATCGACCACGGGCCGGTGCATCAACAGGCTGCTGGAGCCCACGGCTGGGAAGATCCATTTTGGTGATACCGACGTGGGCAAACTGCGCGGCAAGCAGCTGAAGGCCTACCGGCGCGACGTGCAGTTCATCTTCCAGGACCCCTACGCGTCGNNGCAGTTCATCTTCCAGGATCCCTATGGCTCTCTGAACCCCCGGATGACCTTCGGAGAGATCATGGCTGAGCCCCTGGTGATTCACCACATCGGCACGAAGAAGGAGCGGGAGATTCAGTCAAGGGAGATGCTGAACAGGGTCGGTTTGAGTCCCGAGCACATCAACCGCTATCCTCACGAGTTTTCTGGAGGTCAGCGCCAACGGGTGGGTATCGCGCGGGCCCTGATGCTCAGACCGAAGATGATCATCTGCGACGAGCCCGTGTCCGCCCTGGACGTATCCATCCAGGCGCAGATCATCAACNNATGTACCTGGGCAAGATCGTGGAGCTAGGAGGCTGGAGAGAGGTATACAACAGCCCCAACCATCCCTACACGCAGTCGCTGCTGTCCGCCGCTCCTGTGCCCGACCCAGAGAAGCAGCACGAGAGGGTCCGTATCGTTCTGCACGGAGACGTGCCCAGTCCCATCGATCCCCCCGAAGGGTGTCGGTTCCATACCCGGTGCCCCATCGCTCAGTTCCCCATATGCGAGACGCAGGAGCCGGAACTGAAAGAAGTCGGCCATGGGCACCAGGCCGCCTGTCACTTCGCCAAGTCGTTTCCGATCCCTGAGGCCGCTGCGTTGACGAAGCAGCTCGTGGACGGCGACGACCTGTAGACGCGCTATACTCCAGGGGCAGCCTGGATAGCCGCGGGGGGCACGCATGATGCGGGTCTTTCGAGGAAAGTCCGGACACCATAGNNGTGCGGTAAGAGCGCACCGGCGTCATGGTGACATGGCGGCCAGGCAAGCCCCACCCGGTGCAAGGCCGAATAGGGAGGCGTTCGAGGGTTGCTCGCCCGATGCCTTCGGGTTGGCCGCATGAGCCGTCCGGCAACGGCCGGCCACAGATAGATGGCTATCCAAGAGGCTGCTGGGAAATGGCGCTCGGCCGTCAGGGCGCGATGGGTACGCGGAAGAGAAAGACGCAGGGAGCGCGAATAGCGGCGCTATTGGCGCTCCCGAGGACGTAGTATCGCGCCGCCCAGCGTGGTTTGGCGGCCGGGCGGTATTTCCCAGCAGCCTCAGGACAGAATCCGGCTTACAGGGCTGCTACCGCGGGGCTCCTTCCCACCGGAAGGAGCCCCGGCCATTTTTGAGTGGTTGAGATAGACTCTGTGGAACAGGTGCGGAAGCAGGGACCATAGGAGGGCGGCGGTGGCGCAGAAGCGGGTGGTCATCATGGGGGCGGCGGGTCGCGACTTCCACAACTTCAATGTGGTCTTTCGCGATGACCCAGACGTACGCGTCGTCGCCTTCACCGCAACGCAGATCCCGCACATCGACCGTCGCCGCTACCCCGCCGAGCTTGCCGGCCCCCAGTACCCCGAGGGTATCCCCATAGTCCCGGAAAGCATGCTCGACGGCCTCATCCGCAAGCAAGAGGTGGACGACGTGATCTTCGCGTATAGCGACGTCTCCCACGATTTCGTGATGCACCAAGCCTCCCGGGTGCTGGCGGGGGGGGCGAACTTCACGTTGCTCGGTCCGAATAGCACCTCTATCCAGTGCAGGGTCCCGGTGATCTCGGTGCTGGCCACGCGCACCGGGGCGGGCAAGAGCCCGGCCTCGCGCTTCGTCGCGGGCGTCCTCATGGCCCAAGGCATTCAGCCTGCCGTGATCCGCCACCCGATGCCCTACGGGGACCTCGTTGCCCAGCGGGTGCAGAGGTTCGCCGCTTTGTCCGACCTGGACCGGCACAAGACCACGGTGGAGGAGCGGGAGGACTACGAACCGCATATCCGTCGCGGTCTCGTAGTGTGGGCGGGTGTCGACTACCAGGCCATAGTCGAAGAAGCTCAGAAGGAAGCCTCGGTGATCATCTGGGACGGGGGCAACAACGACTTCTCCTTCCTTTCCGCCGATCTCGAGATCGTGATCGTGGACCCCTTCCGGCCCGGCCACGAGTTGGCATACCACCCGGGCGAGATGAACGTCCGCCGGGCAGATATCGCCGTGGTGAGCAAGGTGAACACGGCCGCGCCCGCAAATGTCGACCAGGTGGTGGCGAACATCCGCGAAGTGAATCCGTCAGCTGTGATCGTGATGACCGACACGATCATCAGCGCCTCCGACAGCTCGATGATCCGCGGAAAACGGGTGCTGGTAGTGGAGGATGGTCCCACGCTGACCCACGGTGGAATGGGCACCGGGGCGGGGGTTGAAGCAGCCAGGCAGTTCGACGCCGAATCGATCATCAACCCTCGGCCCTACGCGATGGGGGAGCTGGCCGACACTTACGCGAACTACCCGCACCTAGGCCCCATCCTTCCGGCCGTGGGGTACTACAAGCAGCAACTGCGCGACTTGGAGTCCACCATCAATGCGGTACCTGCGGACGTGGTGGTGAGCGCGACTCCCTTCTCCCTGGGCAGCTTGCTGACGCTCAACAAGCCGATCGTACAGATAACGTACGAATTGGCCGAACGTGGGGAGCCACGTCTCTCGGATCTCGTGCGCTCGTTCTTGTGGAAGCAAGGGCTCAGCGGGTAGGCAAACCTTGCGGGGTTTGGCTGGCGCCGACCAGGGGTAGCACCGGCTGTGAAGAACGAGAGTATCTGGGAGGAGACCAACATGGCTTTTAAGCTGCCCGACCTGCCGTATGACCGGAACTCGCTCGAGCCCTACCTTAGTGGGGAGACACTCGACTACCATCACGGCAAGCATCACAACGCCTACGTGACCAACCTCAACAAGGCGCTGGAGTCCGCTCCCGCCCTGGCCGGGAAGACCCTCGAGGAGTTATTGGCCAATAACTGCGCCATCGTGCCGGAGAACATCCGCACCGCCGTGCGCAACAATGGCGGCGGGGATCTCAACCACTCCATGTTCTGGAAGGTCATGGGCCCCCACGCGGGCGGCGCGCCAGTGGGCAACGTGGCGCAGGCCATCGTCGGCGCTTTCGGTTCCTTCGACACGTTTAAGGAAAAATTCAACGCCGCCGCAGTCGGCCGCTTCGGTTCCGGCTGGGCGTGGCTGCTGAAGACGGCGTCCGGCGTGGAGATTGTTTCGACGCCGAATCAGGACACGCCGATCTCGGAAGGCAAGCGCGCCATCCTGACCTGCGACGTATGGGAGCACGCCTACTACCTGAAG
>PMIZ01000124.1 GCA_003157225.1 Actinomycetota bacterium
GGCGGCGACGCCACCGGGAGCGTGGTGGCGAGCGCGTTGGCCGATGTGCTGACGTCGGGGGGCCGAGTGGAATTGCACGAGAACGAATTCGTGCTCGACTTGCTTATGGACGCGGGGCGATGCGTCGGTGCGCTCTCACTGGATGAAGAGGGCGAGCTGACGATCAGCCTCGCCCGGGCGGTGGTGTTGGCGAGCGGCGGCGCCGGCCAGGTGTTCTCCCGCACCACCAATCCACTGGTCGCCACGGGTGACGGGCACGCCATGGCTTTCCGCGCCGGCGCTGTCATGCGCGACATGGAATTCATGCAGTTTCACCCGACTGCCTTCTATGGCCAGGAGAACCCAACGCTTCTCGTGACCGAGGCTCTCCGCGGCGAAGGTGCCTACTTGCTTGACGACGCGGGGGAGAGGTTCATGGTGGGTTGCCATCCGCGCGCGGAACTCGCTCCGCGTGACGTAGTGGTGCGATACATGCGGCGGATCTTCGACCGCGACAAGACCGATCACGTCTGGTTGGATGCCCGGCACCTGGACTGCGCCTTTCTTCAGGAGCGGTTCCCCACCGTGTACAACGGACTCAAGAAGCGCGGCTACGATCTCTGCACGCAACTCATCCCGGTGGCGCCCGCTTCTCACTACTACATAGGGGGAGCGCTCACCGACACCTGGGGGAGGACCACCATACCCGGGCTCTACGCTTGTGGGGAGGCGGCGAGCACGGGCATCCACGGGGCCAACCGACTGGCCTCGAATTCGCTGCTGGAGGGCCTGGTCTTTGGAGAGCGGACGGTGCGGGAGCTGAACCGCTACCTGGCTGTGGCCGACCCAGCCGTTCGCAAGGTCAAGCTCGACCTGGCGGACGAGCCGCGAGAGGGCAACGCTCCGGCCGTGATAGCGGAGGGGAGGGCGACCGCGAGCCGCGTGATGATGGACCTCTGCGGCATCGTGCGGGAGGGCGACGACATGGAGAAGGCCAGGCAGACCCTCGCGGCGCTGCAGGTTTCGCTGGCAGCGCCCGGCCTCGACGTGGCCGAGTTGGAGCTCTTCAATCTACTGACCGTTGCCCAGCGCATAGTGGCTACGGCCGCGCTCCGTGAAGAGAGTCGCGGAGTCCACCTGCGCTCCGATTTCGCCGATAGAGATGACGTGAGCTGGCGCAAGCACAGCCTGGTGCACCGGGACACGGCCACCGGGGATATGGTTGTGGGCACGAGTACGGTGCAGGGGCCGGCGGAGGGCGAGGAGGTGCGGTGATGATCGACGTGGCGAGCCTGAACCTGGTACGCGTCGCGCTGGCCGAGGATTTGGCCGGCTACGGTGACATCACCTCGCTTTGGACGGTCCCGGCCGAACTGCGTGGTCGCGCTGTCGTCGAAGCCCGGGAAGACGTGGTGGTGTGCGGCCTTCCGCTCGCTGCCGCGGTGCTGGCCGAGATCGATCCCGCGGCGGTCTTCACCCCCCTGGTGGACGACGGCGCTTCCGCTGGCGCGGGCGACCGACTGGCCACTCTGGAAGGCTCGGCCCGCGGCCTCCTCAGCGCGGAGCGTACGATCCTCAACTTCCTCATGCACTTGTGCGGTGTCGCGACCCAGTCCCAGCGCTTCGCCCGGGCGGTCGAGGGCACGCGGGCTACCGTCTTGGACACGCGCAAGACCACCCCCGGACTCCGGGCTTGGGAGAAGCGAGCGGTTGCCTACGGCGGCTGCAGCAATCACCGCTTCGGGCTCTTCGACATGGTGCTCATCAAGGACAACCATCTCGAGGCGGCGGGCGGTGTCCGCGCCGCCATGGAGCGGGTGAAGGCCGCCCGCCCCCACAACGTGAAGGTGGAGGTGGAGGTGGAGAGCGAGGCCGATCTGCGCGAGGCGATCGCCTGCAAAGCCGACATCATCATGCTCGACAACCAGGATCTGGAATCGCTTCGCCGGATGGTCAGCCTGGCCCGAGAGCTCGAGCCCGGAGTCGTGCTCGAAGCTTCCGGAAGGGTGTCGCTGAGCAACGTGCGCGAAGTGGCCGGGACAGGGGTGGATCTCATCTCCACCAGCGCGCTCACCATGGGGGCGCCTCCCGTGGACCTGGGCATGACCTTGACCGTGGGCGCCTGAGCACCCGACGAAGGGAAGGGGTAGCGCCATGTTGCTGGCTATCGACGTAGGGAACACGCAGACGCACGTCGGGCTCTTCTCCGGCAAGGACCTGCTCGCCACCTGGCGCTTCGCCACCGAAGGGCAGAAGACCAGCGACGAGCTGGCCGTCCTTCTTGACGCCCTGCTAGGTCTGGATGGCTTCGCGCGCGATTCGGTCACCGGCCTTGCCCTGGGGTCCGTCGTTCCCCGGCTCAGCAACGAGTACGCCGCGATGGCGGCCGCCAAGTTCGGTCTTGAGGCGTTGGTAGTTGGCCCGGGTGTGAAGACGGGCATGCCTATCCTCACCAGCGATCCGCGCACCGTCGGTCCGGACCTCATCGTGGACGCGGTGGCCGCGCAGGAGCTGTACGGCACCCCCTGCATCGCGGTGGACTTCGGCACCGCCACCACCTATAGCGCGGTTTCGGCAGCCGGGGAGTATCTGGGCCACGCCATCGCGCCCGGCATAGAAGTGTCCCTGGATGCCCTTGCCCTGCGGGCGGCTCGTCTGATGAAGATCGAGCTGGCCGACCCGGGCACGGTGATCGGCAAGACGACGCTGCAGGCCATGCAGGCGGGGGCCGTCTATGGCTTTGCGGGCCAGGTGGACGGCATCGTGACCCGGATGCGGGCGGAGCTGGGGGCCCACGCGGTGACCGTCGCCACCGGTGGTCTGGCGCCGCTCATCTTCGAGCACGCCTGCACCCTCGACAAGCTCGATCCTCTGCTCACCCTGCGAGGCCTGGAGATCATCTACCGGCGCAACCACGCCTAGGATTCCGCTTGAGCGCCGGCGCGACGCGGTGAGACGATGAGCACTCCGCAAACGGCGGGCCGGGCACTTGGCTCGCCCTTCGCAATCGGCACTGTGACGATTCCCAATCGCGTCGTGCTCGCCCCCATGGCCGGCCTCACCACGAGCGCCTACAGGCGGCATCTGAAGCAGCACGGCGCCGGTCTGGTGACTACGGAGATGGTGAGCGCCTACGGCCTGGTGTACCGGAACGTGCGCACCGGCGACTATCTAGATTTTGCCCAGGAGGAGCGGCCGATCGCCGTGCAGCTGTTCGGCGACACGCCGGAAGTGATGGCGCGGGCCGCGGAGGCGGTATTGTCGCGACCGAGTGTGCCGGACCTTCTCGACATCAACATGGGCTGCCCGGTTCGCAAGGTGATGAAGACCGGGGCCGGTGCCGCGTTGCTGGGTGACCCGGAACGGGCGGTGGTGGTGGCCGCCGCGGTGGTGAGGATCGCGGCGCAGGCCGGGGTGCCGGTGACGGTGAAGCTGCGCGGGGGTCTGAGGCCGGGCGACGGCCTCGGAGTCGACTTGGCGCCTCGCCTGGAAGAGGCGGGAGTGTCGGGTTTGGGCGTGCACCCGCGGGCAGCGAGTGAGTACTACCACGGCAAAGCCGATCACGCGGTCACTGCCGCCGTGGTCAGGGCCGTGGGCATCCCGGTGATGGCCTCGGGCGACATCGACGGCGTGGAATCGGCGTTTGCGGTGATGACAGGTACGGGGGCGGCGGCGGTGATGGTGGCCCGTGGAGTAGCGGGCAACCCCTGGCTGGTGGGCGAGCTGCTCTGCGGCCGGAGCGTCGTACGGCCGCCGCTCCCCGAGGTAGTCGCCGACCTGCGGCTACTCCTGACTCGGGCTGCAGGGGAGATGGGTCCGGAGCGAGCGGCTCGCTGGATGCGCAAACTGCTGGGCTGGTACCTACGGCCGTCGGGCGTCTCGCTCTCCGCGATTGAAGGGTTGCGACAACTGCCCGAGGCGGGTGCGCTCGATGTGGCCCTCGCCGCGCTGACCGAGGGACCGGCCGGGGCAGGGGTTTGAGCGGCGACACCGCCGGGAATTCCATGCGCAGGCGTGTTGACAAGTGAGTCGCGCTTACCTATAATGCGCCGCTACTTTCAGGCGCAGTCCACCTCAGCGGGCTCTGTGTAAGGACGGTACTCGTGTCTCGAAAAGAAGTTCTTCTCACCGAAGATGGCCTCAAGCAGCTTCAAGACGAGGTCAACCATCTCTCCACCGTGAAACGGGAGGACGTGGCCGAGCGTATTCGTCAGGCTAGGGATTTCGGGGATATCACCGAGAACTCCGAATACGACGACG
>PMIZ01000353.1 GCA_003157225.1 Actinomycetota bacterium
CTGGCGCATCTCGGTGATCACGGTGATCTACCAGTGAAAGTCTCGCTCGGTGGAGCGGTGCTTGAGGAGTTCGAGGATGTCGAGCAGTTGAACCCTGGCGATATCGCGGTTCTGGAACGGCAGTTGGGGCGGAAACCGCGGGGCGACGTGTTCGTCGTGACGCGCTGCCCGCGCGGGCGCCCGGCCGTCATCCTGACGGTCCCTTTCCAGGGCGACGACAGGCCGACCCCGCCCCCGTTGTGGCTCACATGCCCGTGCGCATGCAGAGAAGCGGCGCGGCTCGAGGGCAAGGGCGTGATGAAGAGATTTCAACTCATGCTGGAGGAGCGGGCTGAGGCGTTCGAGCTCTTCATGCGGGAAGAGGAGCATGTCGGTTCCGTGAACGCGGAGCTCGCCCGGCTCGGCGGCTCCATACCGCCCGAGAGGCTCCGTGGCCGCGGGATCGCGGGTGGCCGGCCGGGTGCCGTGAAATGCCTGCACGCCCACCTGGCGTACAGGCTCGCGAGCGGGAGGGGTGTCGTGGGAGGATGGTGCCTGGAGGAGCTCGAGAGTAGAACGGGGTGCTGGTGTGAAAGGATCCCTGAGGCTTGCCTCACTTGACCTTGGGACTAACTCGACGAGGTTGCTCGTAGCCGATTGCGACGGCTCGCGCACTGAAACCGTTGACCGGCGAATGATAATAACGCGTCTGGGTGAAGGTGTGGACCGCACCCGTCAGCTTTCGCCTGAAGCGATCGAGCGCGCCAGGGTCGCGCTGTCTGAGTATTGTAAAGTGATAACGCCGCTGCAGCCTGCCGGCGTTGCGGCCGTGGCGACATCGGTGCTGCGCGACTGCGAAAACGGTGAGGAGTTTCTCGACATCGCGGAAGAGATACTGGGAACCCGCCCGCGCGTGCTTCCCGGCGTCGAAGAGGCCATGATGAGCTTCCTCGGCGCGGTATCCGACCTTGGCGAGGAGCTCAAAACCGCTGGTGACGCCGGTCCCGCCCTCGTCTTCGACATTGGAGGGGGAAGCACCGAGCTAGTCACGGGTGACCCCTCTATCGCGCGCGGCGGGGCTGAGCCGCCGGACGACGCCCTGCGGCTCAAGAGCGTAGATGTCGGCTGCGTCAGGATGAGCGAGAGGTTTCTCACAACCGACCCGCCTTCGCCCGTCTCCATCGGAAGGATGGAAACGTATATTGTGCAGGTCCTCAGGCCTGCCATCGCCAGCCTGCTCCCGGAGAAATCACGAGGCAGCTCGAGCCGGGTCTCTCCAGGCCCGGCTCCCTGGTCGCTGGGTGTCGGCCTGGCCGGCACCGTCACGACTATCTCCGGTATCAACATGGACCTGGAGGAGTACGATACCGACCGAATCCATCACTCGAAGCTGACCCGCGACCAGGTGGAGCAGATCTTCAGGAAGCTCGCCTCCGTCCCTCTGGACGAGAGGAAGAAAGTAATGGGGCTCGAGCCCGGCAGGGCGGATATAATAGTAGGCGGCGCCGCCGTGCTGCGCGTCGTCATGGACGTCGCCCGCCTCGAAGAGATACTCGTGAGCGAAAAAGACATCCTCGACGGCCTGGTCATCGACCTCTACAGAAGGCTAACCGCTTAGACTCCCTCGCGTCCCGAGAAGAACTCGAAAGCGTGTCACGCCATCGAGTTATACTTGTTACCAGTACAACCAAATGATTGGAAGCGAAGATGCCAAAAAGCAGGCTCATCGCAGCCGGTTTGAAAAAACCATCATGCGAAGCTTGCGGATTGGAGAGGTGGAACGGAAAAAGAATATCGTTAGAATTAGACCATGTAGACGGTGACAGATTTGACAACAGGTTGGAAACCTGCAGTTGTTTTGCCCTAACTGTCATGCTCAGACCCCTTGCTACCGGGGAAAGAACATTGGCAAGAATCTGTACTGATTTGCCCAGCGGGGATGCCGGAATTGGTAGACGGGACAGGCTTAAAACCTGTTGCCCTAACGGGCGTGAGGGTTCGAGTCCCTCTCCCCGCACCAACCTGTCGAAGTCACTCTTTGTCTGGTGCTCGCTCCCCTTCTTTTAGAAAGACCATGACTATGACCGCCAGCAAGACGAGAACTCCCGAGTAGGTGAGCAGCGCGGCGAGCAATCCCGCCGCTCCAGTGATGGCGCCGCCGACAAGAGGGCCCAGCGCGTAGCCGAGGCTCCAGAAGACGTTCAGCAGCCCGAAAGCCGTCCCGTAATGGAACTCCTCCCCACCATCCTTGGGCATGGCGTCGGTTATCAGTGGGATGGAAGGCGTCTCGAGGAAAGTCAGCGTCACGCCCAGGATGCCCATGAGCAAGTAGACAGCGGCGACGTTCTTGAACGCAACGATGAGCGGCGCCACGACCGCTGTGGCTATCAGCCCCATGAGTATCGGGTCCCGCCGCCCGATCCTGTCGGAAAGCTTCCCCGATACAGGGCTCGCCGCCGCGTACATGAACATGGTTACGCCGAACAGAATCCCGATCTGCGTACGCGACATGGCGAAGTGGTCCTTGAGATAGATCGGCAGCGTCGGCTCGAGGAGACCGAGACCCGTGGTGGTGATGAGGGTTATCAGGCACGCGAGCATTATCATCCTGTTGCCGAGCACGGTCTTTAGCATTCGCCAGGCGGGCACGCTTGCGCGCCTTGCGCCGCGGTCCTCCTTGAGGAAGAGCGCGGCGACACCACCCGCAAGGCAGGCGGCGGCAATGGCATAGAAAGGTGCCCGGTAACCAACGGCGTCCGAGAGCACGCCACCCAGCNNTCGTCCTCAAAGCGGTCCCCGAGCAGCGCGAGCCCCGCGCTCCATGTCGCGGCGGCGGTGAGGCCGTCGAGTATGCGGGCGATAACGAGCATCGAGTATGTGTTGGCGAAAGCGTAAAAAACAAAAGCCCCCGACATCGCGAACATCCCAAAGAGGATGAACGGCTTGCGACCGAGGCGATCGGAGAGAATGCCCATGGGCACCGCGGCGAGCAGCAGGGCTATAGCGTAAGTAGCAAACAGGAAGCCGACCTGGAAGTCGCTTACCCCGAGGTTCTTCGTGTAAATGGGTAGAACGGGCACTACGACCCCGTATCCGACCGAGTCGAGGAAGATCACAAGGCAAATAAGCCCGAGGAGAGGGTTCCCTCCCGCGATCCCGAATTCATCTTCCGGCCGCCGAGCCCATTTCAACCGGCCCTTCTCCCTTCTATGAAATATCCCTCTCGCAAGCTGGCCGAGCGCGCACGAGAATTATATGCAAACGGTCTCAACCGCGGGTTGCTTGAAGCTATTAACGAAAAGGAGCGATGGACCCCCGGAAGATACGGGGTTACATGCCATCCGCTCGCCATTGATATTGGCCGCCTGAAGACCAATAATGACCGCCCGCCGGCGTTATTCTGCTTGTGACATACAATTCCCTTGATTGCGGCACAGGGAACTTAATAATATTTTCTCAGTCGATAAACTTCTTTGGGCGAGACAAAATATTTAACAAGGAAGCGGAACACTACCTCTAAACGGCGACCCAGGCATCATCGACCTTTTATTCAGGCACTCGTAGAAGGTTATACAAAAAGCTTGGAGGAGGGGGACATGTCTCTGAAAATCGCTCCGAGGATCCTTGCTATCGATGCCGGCGGCACCATGACGGACACCTTCATCATCAACGAGAAAGGTGACTTCATCGTGGGCAAGGCACAGACCACGCCCGAGGACGAATCCGAAGGCTTCTTGAACTCCTCGCGAGACGCCCTGTCGTACTGGGACATGACAATCGAGGAGGCGTTTCCCTGCCTTGTGACGGGCATCTACTCCGGGACGTCGATGCTGAACAGGCTGCTTGAGCGAAAGGGCAGGAAGGTCGGTGTCATCGTAACGAAGGGCATGGAGGATTACTTCCGCCTCGAGCGCGGGGTGCAGAGCTACCTCGGCTACTCTTACTCCGACCGCCTGCACGTCTGCACCCATCAGCACAACGAGCCGTTAATACCGCTCAAGCAGATACGCGGCGTGCCCGAGCGCATCGACGTCTTCGGCGACGCGGCCATACCTTTCGACGAGGATGCCGCAAGGCAGGCCGTCCGCGAGCTGCTCGACGCGCTGTCCGGCTGAGCCGGCGTCAGGCGGTCGCGCCGCCCAGCAGGTTCGAGTAGTAGATCAGCGCATACGGCAGGACGACCCGCGCCATCGTCCACGTGTGGTCCAGCCCCAGCGGCTGGTCGAGGGTGACCGGTTGGCCGCGGGCGGAGAGCACGTCCGCGATCTGCCTGATCGCGACGGTGGCGGGCATCGTCGACCCGCCCGGGATCGCGAAGAACAGGTGCTGGCCGGTGTCCACCGCGATCGAGCGTGCGTACGACGTCACGTCGTGTTCCAACCACTCCTGGTGGGAGGTGAGCACGTCGCGTCCGCCGAAGCCGGAGTTGGGGTAGGCGTCGATGGCCACGATCGTGCCGAACGTGCCGGGGTGGTGCAGGCCCTGGTCGAGGGCGCAGAAGCCGCCGGAGGAGAACCCGCCGAGCGCGCGGTGCGGGGCGTCCGGCACGGTGCGGAAGGTGGCGTCGGCCCACTGCACCACCGTGCTGGTGAGAAAGGTCTCGACCTGCGAGCCGCCGCGGGTCGAGTTCAGGCACTCGGTGTCCCGGGCGGTCGGCCCGATGCCGTTGACGTCGACGCTCACCACGATCATCGGGCGCACGAGCGCGTGCGCGAGGAGCACGTCCATGGCATGCCCGGCGTCGCCGGCCGCCAGCCAGTCGCCGGAGTTCCCCGGGCTGCCGTGCACCAGGTACATCACCGGGTACCGGGCAGGGTCGGCGGGGTCGTAGCCGGGCGGGGTGTAGA